>NZ_BSBO01000003.1:0-146572 GCF_027924685.1 Sellimonas catena | reverse complement strand
TCCTGTCTGTAAAGAGAAAAGAGCATGCAGTAAATCACGGCATACTCTCATCATTCTTCTGATCCATCTATTCTTACTATCTGCTTTTTTCTTTCAATCTCAAGCATTTATAAAATGTTGCTCTACAGTAAACGCCGTTCAGAAGTGTGGAGTTTTTCCGGCATCCTTCGATCTCAAATCCGAATTTCATGTAGAGAGCAACGGCAGGGATGTTGTCCGCTCTGGTGTCCAGGCTGATTCTGGTTGTAACGCCGTTTCCTTTGCACCAGTCGATCAGCATCTGGATCAGTCTGCTTCCGATTCCCTGTTTCTGATATTTCTTTGCCACTACAATTCCCAGTTCACCATCGTGGCGTGCTTTGATTTTGTGTGTGGAATGAATTGTAGCAATTCCTGCAATCTCCTCTCCATCCATGGCAAGGAGCATCCGGTTTGTCTGATTGCCTTCCAGAGAGCGGATCTCATCTTCCTGCTCGCTTACGGTCATCGGATACTCATCCTTCTCAAAGCTTAAATAGCTTGTCTCTCCTCCTACATAATTGTAGAATGCCACAATCTTTTCGGCATCCTCCACTTTCGCATCTCTGTAAATGATTTCTGACATGATTGTTCCCTCCTTTTTTCTTCTATCATATCCGTTTTTTTATCTTATGGCAACAAAAAGACAGGGTGCTTTATACACCCTGCCAGATTGCTTTTCTTATGATCGCTTTTTCTTCGGAACGACATGGACAGCCCCGCCTTCCAGTTCTTCCAGTGCCTCTCCGATTCCTTCATTATAGGTAGGATGGGCTCTCATTCCCTTTAAGAGCTGAGATACTGTCATCCGATTGGTTATGGCCGTCACGAATTCTCCAATCATGTCCGTTGCCCGCGCGCACATCATCTGTGCTCCCAGTATGGTCTTTGTCTCCTTATCCGCCACCACCTTGATAAATCCACGCTCTTCTTTCGTGATCAACGATTTCCCATTGGCACTCATAATGAACTTTCCGGTTTCCACCTGAATCCCTTTTTCCTTTGCTTCCTCTTCCGTCATTCCGGCCGATGCAATTTCCGGATCTGTGTAGACACAGCCTGGAACAACACTCAGATCCACCGACCTCTCCCGGCCTGCCAGGTGTTCCGCCACGGCAATGCCCTGGGCACTCGCTGCATGAGCCAGCTGGGCTCCGCCGATCAGGTCACCGATGGCATATACATGCGGAATGCTTGTCTCAAAGTCTGCATCTACGGTTACACGCCCGCGTTCTATCTCAGACGCCGCCCCCTCCGCAAACAGGCCGTCCATATTGGCGCACCTGCCCACCGCACAGAGCACACAGTCTCCTTTTGCCTCCTGCTCTTTTTCCTTTTCCACATACCGGCACCGGTATTCGTCTCCATCCTGTTCCACTGCCTGTACCGACGCGGATGTATGGATCTCGATTCCTCTCTTTTTCAGGATCATCTTCAGATTCTGGGAAATTTCTTTGTCCATATTCGGAACAATTCTCGGCATCGCCTCCAGAATCGTCACCCGGCTTCCCAGAGCCGCATAGACAGTGGCAAATTCCACACTGATGACACCGCCTCCGATAATCACCATGCTCTGCGGCGGTTCTTCCATCCGGAACAGCTCATCACTCGTGATGACTCCAGGCAGCTCTATTCCCGGAATCGGAATCTTAAGCGGTTTTGATCCGGACGCCAGAAGCACGTTCGATGCCTTGTATCTCTGTTCTCCATCCCCCGATGAGACAAGGACTTCCCTCTCTTCTCCATTTTCAGAAAGCAGGGTGCCGGTCCCTCTCACCACCGTCACGCCATTTGCCTTTAAAAGCTGTTCAATTCCCTGAACAAGCTGCTGTGTCGTCTCTTCCTTATATGCCAGGATTTTCCCGTAATCATAGGTGACATCAGAGGTGCCGATTCCCAATTCCGCGCAGTGCTGCATCTCCCTGTACAGAGAGGATGCATGAATCATGGCCTTGGCCGGAATACAGCCCCGGTTCAGGCAGGTGCCCCCGATATCCCTGTTCTCGACAACCGCCGTGCGAAGCCCCAGTTTTGCGGCTTTGATGGCAGCCACATAGCCGCCCGGCCCTGCGCCGATTACAATCAGATCAAATTGTCCTTCCATCTACCATTCCTCTTCTTTCATCCATTCTATCAGATCTTTCAGCATCTTCTCTTCTTCCGGATCTTCTGACCAGTACAGACCCAGTTCGATACAGATGCTTCTGCTGGAAAACCGTACTCCGTTCAGATAGTTCGGAAGAGCTTCAATCATCCCGGTTTTGAGGGCATCCGAATAGACTGCCGCATCCTTGATCTTCCCGTTTTCCACCTGAAACCGGATGGTCACCTCGCCCCATGGGAATTTCCTCGTGATTTCATGCTGAAAAGGGATCTTTCTTCCATAGAGCCATTCCCAGGATCTGAAATATTCCGCCCTGCTTTCTATTTCCTTTTTCTCCCGGTCCTCCAGCTTCCGTTCCTGTACCGGAAAGCCATACACCTCTCCAAAGGCCTGGCGGAGAGCGTACTTCAGATCATCAATGGTCAGATCCGGAAGATACGTTCTCAGATTCGCCACTCTGGACCGTACTGAATCCACTCCTTTGGATTTCAGTTTCTCCCTGGAGACGGTCAGATAGCTTCCCAGTTTTTCCTTGTCCACATCCAGCATGATCGTTCCATGGTGATAGCAGTGGTCTCCATGGCGGTAAAATGCGTTCCCGGAAAATTTCTTCCCGTCAATCAAAAGATCATTCCGGCCGGACGCCTCAATGTGCAGTCCCAGATGTTCCAGCGCCCCGGCAATGACCGAAAGCTGCCGTTTGACATCATAATATTCTCCGGAAACCAGAAAGGTAAAATTCAAATTTCCCAGATCATGATATACCGCTCCTCCTCCGGAAAGCCGTCTTGCCAGATGGCCTCCGTCCCTCTCCAGCTGTTCTGTTCTGCATTCTTTCCATGCGTTCTGGTTTTTCCCGATCACCACGGTCTTTTCGTTCTGCCAGAGGTAGAGAATGCACTCCTTCTCCTTACATCCAAAGAGAAGAAACTCCTCCAGCGCAAGATTTCTGTACGGATCGGTTCCGTGACTTTCTATATATGTAAGTGTTTCCAACATGTCGCTTCACCCTATTCATCAAAATGCCAGCGCAGCACCGGATGTCTGGCTGCCTCCACTTCATCCAGCCGTGTAACCGGTGTGGTAACCGGAGCACGATGCAGTTGATCCGGATATTCCAGTGCCTGACGATACAGATTATGGAAGACCTCCAGCGCTTCATCCAGCGTTTCGCGTGATTCTGTCTCTGTCGGCTCGATCATCAATGCCTCGTCGACAATCAGCGGAAAATACATGGTCGGCGGATGAATGCCATTGTCAAGCAGTCCTTTGGCGATATCCATGGCGGAAATACCCGTCTTCTTTTTCAGATCGGCAAGGCTGATGACAAACTCATGCATGCAGCTCTTTCCGTATGCCGCCGGGAAGATATCCTTTAACCCGTTCATCATATAATTGGCATTTAATACTGCATTCCTGCCTGCTTCCGGGATGCCTTCTTTTCCAAGCGTCATCAGGTAGGAAAGGGCCCGCACCACGACGAGGAAGTTGCCGTAAAAGCTTTTCATTTCCCCGATGCTGTGTTCCGGTTTCTTCATATAATAATGCTCGTCTTTTTCCACAAGAACGGAAGGAAGGAACTCTGCGAGCAGTTCTTTACATCCTACCGGTCCGCTTCCCGGCCCTCCGCCTCCATGCGGGGTGGAAAAAGTTTTGTGAAGATTCAGATGGACAACATCAAATCCCATGTCTCCCGGACGGACCGTTCCCATTACCGCGTTCAGATTCGCCCCGTCATAGTAGCAGAGTCCGCCGCATTCATGGATGATTTCCGTAATCTCCAGGATGTGTTTTTCAAAAATTCCAAGAGTATTCGGATTCGTCAGCATGATTCCTGCGGTCTCTTCGTCCGCCGCTTCTTTCAGCTTTTCCAGGTCCACGCAGCCATCCGCGTCTGACGGAACACTGACCACTTTATAGCCTGCCATCACCGCGCTGGCCGGGTTGGTTCCGTGTGCGGAATCCGGCACCAGAATCTTCGTTCTCCTGGTATCTCCCCTGCTTTCGTGGTAGGCCCGGATCAGGAGAAGTCCCGTAAACTCGCCGTGGGCTCCTGCCGCCGGCTGGAATACCATCCGGTCCATACCGGTAATGGCGCAGAGATATTTCTCCGCCTTATCGAGTACTTCCAGGCATCCCTGTACGGTATGTTCCGGCTGAAGCGGGTGAATCCCGGTAAATCCCGGAAGTGCCGCTGCCGCCTCGTTGATCTTCGGGTTATATTTCATCGTACAAGAACCAAGCGGATAAAATCCATCGTTGACTCCGTGGGACTTTCTCGCCAGTTCACTGTAATGTCTGCTCAGATCCCCCTCTGCGATTTCCGGAAGATGGAGGGCTTTCTGTCTCTGGTCTTCCTGCGGAAGTCTGGTCTCTTCCACATCGCACGCAGGAAGCATGCTGCATCCGCGTCCCTGTCTGCTTTTTTCAAAGATTAACATCCCTGCACCTCCTTCAGAATCCGGATGACCTCATCCATTTCTTCTTTTGTATTCATCTCCGTACAGCACCAGAGAATCCGGTGCTCATCCAGCGGATATCCTCCCAGAATTCCGTGTTCCTCCAAAGCCTTCAAGGTCTCCCCTGCCGGCACCCTGGATTCCGTCACAAATTCATGGAAAAAGTTCCCCTGATTTTTCGTGCGGTATCCGATTTTCTCCAGCTCTCCTGCCAGATAGTGTGCCTTGGAGACACACTGCACCGCCGCCTCTTTCAGTCCGTCCGGTCCCATGGACGCCAGGTATACCGTCACCGCCAGTGCACAGAGCGCCTGGTTGGAACAGATATTGCTGGACGCTTTCTCTCTCCGGATATGCTGTTCTCTTGCCTGAAGTGTCAGCACATAACCGGTCTTTCCGTTTTTGTCTTTTGTCTGTCCGACAATTCTGCCGGGCAGCTTCCGCATCATCTTGTCCGTACATGCCATAAAACCAAGGTACGGTCCTCCAAATGCCAGTGGAAGTCCCATCGGCTGTCCTTCACCGACCGCCACATCCGCTCCGTATTCAGCCGGAGTTTTTAAAATGCCAAGGGAAACCGGATTGACTCCCATCACATATTTTGCCCCGTCTTCATGGGCAATCTGTCCAATTTCTTCTGCATCCTCCAGATTTCCGTAATAATTGGGATGCTGTATGTAAACACACGCCGTTTGTGCATCGATTTGTTCTCTGAGAATCTCTTTGTCCGTACGCCCGTCCTTTTCCGGAATCAGCTCCACCTGCATTCCATTTCCGTGGCAGTAGGTCTGCACCGTCCGGATCACATACGGGGAGGACGTCTGTGAAATCAGGACTTTCTGCCGTTTTCGTTCCCGGCACATGGAAACTCCTTCTGCGGCTGCAGAAGCGCCGTCATAGACTGACGCATTGGACGCATCCATCCCGGTCAGATCACAGATCATTGTCTGATATTCAAAGATGGACTGCAGAATTCCCTGGCTGATTTCCGCCTGATACGGGGTATAGGCCGTCACAAAATTTTCCTTGGATGTGATGTTTGTGACAGCTGCCGGGATATAGTGCCGGTACGCTCCGGCACCCCGGAAAATGGTAGGAAAGATCCTGTTCTTTCCGGCCATTTTCTCCATTTCTCTTCTGACAGACAGTTCCGGCATACCCGCCGGGATCTCAAGCTCCCCTTTCAGTCTGACTTCCTCTGGAATGTCCGCAAAGAGATCATCCATGTCAGAATATCCGGCCGCCTGCAGCATTTCCTGTCTTTCTTTCTCTGTATTCGGTACATAGCCGCCCATCCGAACTCACCGCCTCTCTGTTATTCTTTCTCGCTCTCTACAAACGCCTCATACTCCGCTCCTGAGAGCAGCTCTTCTTTTTCTGTGATGTCTTTCACTTTGATAAACCACGCATCATACGGAGCCTCATTGATATATTCCGGCTCATCCAGCAGTCTTTCGTTGATTTCACATACCACACCGGATACCGGAGAGTACACATCAGACACCGCTTTGACGGATTCCACATCGCCAAATGCCTCTCCTACCGTCACCTCATCTCCCTCTTCCGGAAGATTGACAAACACCAGATCTCCAAGCTCTGACTGGGCGTAGTCCGTCAGCCCGATCACTGCAACTCCGTCTTCCTCTTTTACCCACTCATGTGATTTTACATACTTTAATTCTTCTCTGATTTCCATATCCGTTTCTCCTTTTCTGATTTTTATTTCTGTCTTTTATAAAATGGAAGATCTACAACTTCCGCCTCCACGCTTCGTCCGCGCACGTCAACCTCCACCTTGTCTCCTGTCCTGACTGCTCCTGCCTTCACAAGCGCCATGGCGATCGGATATCCAAGGTACGGGCAGTGTGTGCCGGATGTCGTCGTTCCAATCTCTGTGCCTTCCAGCGAAACCTTCTGCTCTTCCCGGATAATGCCCCGCCCGGTCACTTTCAATCCGATCCGTTCTCTCTTTGGCTCTCCTGCTTCTTCCAGCGCCTTCTTCCCGATAAAATTTTCTTTTGCCATTTTTACGGCAAACTGAAGTCCCGCTTCCAGAGGAGTCACTTCTTCGTTCATCTCGTGTCCGTAGAGCGGCATTGCAGCTTCCATCCGCAGGGTATCTCTTGCTCCCAGTCCGCACGGGATCAGTCCTTCGTCTTTCCCGGCTTCCAGAAGCGCGTTCCACATCTGCGGCGCATATTCTGCCGCCAGATACAGCTCCACGCCGTCCTCACCTGTATAGCCGGTCCTGGAAACGATACAAGGGATTTCTGCCACCCTGCCATCAAACACTGCGTGATAATATTTCTCCGGAATACTCTCTTCGTCCGTCAGTTTTCTTAAAATCTCAAGGGCTTTCGGTCCCTGGAGGGCAAGCTGCGCATACTGGTCGGAAACATCTGTAAACGTCACGTTTCCGAACTGGTGATCCAGCATCCACTGGTAGTCCTTCTCCTTGTTTGCCGCATTGACAACGATCAGGTATTCTTCTTCGAATTTCCGGTAGACAATCAGATCATCCACCGTGCCTCCGTGTTCGTTGCACATCGGGCTGTACTTGGCCTGGCCGTCCTTGATCTTCGTATAATCATTGGTGAGAAGCATCTGAAGATTTGCCTTCGCATCTTCTCCCGTGCAGAGAATCTCTCCCATATGGGAAACATCAAAGAGCCCTGCCCGGGTGCGCACCGCCATGTGTTCCTTGATCACTCCTGTCGGATACTGCACCGGAAGAGAATAACCTGCAAACGGAACCATCTTTCCTCCGGCCTTTACATGTTCTTCATAAAGTGGTGTTTTTAATTCCATCTCCCGTGTCCTCCTTATTCATACAATGGATGTCTGCCGCAGATTTCATTGACTGTGCTGCGGATCTCGTCTGCCTTTGTATCAAAGTCTGTTGCCGCCATCTTGATCAGCTTTGCAATCGTTCTCATCTCGTCTTCTTTAAGCCCACGTGTTGTCACAGCCGGCGTTCCGATCCGGATGCCGCTTGTCACAAACGGACTTGCCGGGTCATTTGGCACCGCGTTTTTATTGACTGTGATATAAACCTCGTCCAGACGGCGCTGCAGTTCTTTTCCGGTAATGTTCATATTCTGGAGATCGACCAGCATCAGATGGTTGTCCGTTCCGCCGCTGACCAGATCAAAGCCTTCTTCCTTCAGTGCCTCGGCCAGTGCTTTTGCGTTCTTTAAAATCTGTTCCTGATAGGTCTTGAATTCCGGTTTTAACGCTTCCCCAAAGCAGACTGCCTTCGCGGCGATGATATGCATCAAAGGCCCACCCTGGGTTCCTGGAAATACCGCCTTGTTGATGGCCTTTGCGTGTTCTTCCTTGCACATGATTATGCCGCCTCTTGGTCCCCGCAGCGTCTTGTGGGTGGTCGTTGTCACCACATCTGCATAAGGAACCGGGCTCTGATGGAGTCCGGCCGCAACCAGTCCGGCAATATGCGCCATATCCACAAACAAAACGGCGCCCACTTCTTTCGCAATCTCCGCAAACCGGTCAAACCGGATCTCTCTTGGATATGCAGACGCCCCTGCAACAATCATCTTCGGTTTGCATTCCAGTGCTGTCTTTCGGATTTCATCGTAGTCCAGAAATCCTTCTTCATTGATGCTGTATGGTACAAAATGATAAAGAATTCCGGACATATTCACCGGTGAGCCGTGGGTCAGGTGTCCGCCATGGTCCAGATTGAGTCCCATCACCGTATCTCCCGGCTTCAGAAAGGCCTGATAAACCGCAATATTGGCGCTTGCCCCCGAATGTGGCTGCACACAGGCATGTTCGCATCCAAACAGCTGTTTTGCACGCTCGATTGCCAGATTTTCAATCACATCTACATATTCACAGCCTCCGTAATACCGTTTCCCCGGATATCCTTCCGCATACTTGTTTGTTGGTACTGTCCCCATCGCAAGCATCACCGCCGGGCTTACTACATTTTCCGATGCGATCAGCTCCAGATTTCTTCTCTGCCTTCCAAGTTCCTGTTCCAGAGCCCCGCCGACTTCCGGATCGTACTCTTTGATGTAGTTCGTAACATCTCCTACCATACTCATACGTATTTCCTCCTCAAATCAATATTCTTGCTTTTTCTGTCGATACGGATTCCGGCCGAAAATCCGGGGCAACAAAAAAAGCAGATCAAGTAACTTCTCCATCATGAGAAGTCCTTTCATCTGCCTCTGTCCTTTTACCTGAAAGATTATCCAGCAGTGCTGTGCTGCACGCCAGATTACTTCTTCGGTACAATCATATTGTTCTCCAGAGTGTTGTCCGAACCTGTTCCTTTTGCCTGAGAGTTTCTTGCATGCCCCTTCGGCTCCGGCTATCATTCCCGCGCCGCACACTGCGCCATAGTGGTATCTCACAGGTTCATCATTCAACTTTAAAGTTATTATAAAATTCACACACTCCAGAGTCAAGTGTTAAAAAATAAACTTATCAGTTAATATTTTGACAGTTATTTTGTGGACAATTTCTTCTTGTTTATCGCTTTTTTCTATGCTTTTTCCTCTTTAGCCAAGTGCCAGGCACCAAAGCGGAAGTGTCAGAAGCGACAACAGGGTACTGAGGAAAATCATCCCTGTCGCGTACCGTTCATCCCCGTGGTACTTGGAAGAAAGAAGCGCCGTTGTGACCGGAGCCGGCATTCCGGACATGATTACGGTAATCCCCCGCAGCACCGGATTCACCGGAAGAGGAGCTGTCACGGCAAATACAACCGCCGGGATCAATACGAGGCGGACTGCCGCATAAAATACCATGGTGCGGTCAATCAATCCTCTTGGATCCATCTCCGCCAGCATCATTCCGATCAGCATCATACTCATCGGCGTATTGGCGCTGCTCAATCCCTCCACCGCCCGGGTAAAGAAGTCCGGCCAGGATACCGGAAGAAACATGACGATCAGCCCCAGATAAATCGAAACAATGCAAGGATGAGTGACAACCTTTTTCAGCACATTCTTTTTCCGGCCCGGCAGAAAGCAGGAGACGCCAACCGACCACATGACCACCCGGACCGGGAGCATGAAGACTGACGCATACAAAAGCCCGGACGTCCCGTAAATACTTTCAATTACCGGATTTCCCAGAAAGCCGCCGTTAGAAACAATCGTCCCGTACCGGAGCGGCTTTCTCTTTTCCTCATCTGTTTTTTTGTACAACAGAAACGCTGACGCCACAGATATCATATTATACAGCACGGATAACAGCACCGTCATGACAACCGGCTTCCAGACATCATGATGGGGCTGTACAAGAAACGCATGAAAAATGTTAAACGGCAGCAGCACATACAGACACAGATCCACCATGTTCAACCTTCCTGTCGTGCCTACTATTCCTCTTTTTCTTACGATAAATCCAACGATCACAAAGAAGAACATCATCCCCTGCATCGTCAGCATATTTTCAAATACCATCCGCCTGCTCCTACAATCCGATCCGGTCCGCAATACCGCGCATTGCTTCCAGTGCAATGTCGATAAATTCGTCAAAATCCATGCCCGTAAATTCAATCGCTTCCATATAGTCGCGGTTGGCACCGGCTGCAAACCGAAGCTCACGGAAACGTTTGAGCACAGATTTATGTTTGACGCTTGCAATCTTTTTATCCGGATAGATCTGAGCAATGGCTTTCAAAAAACCGCTCATCGGATCGGATGCAAGAATCGCATACTGAAGTTTTGTTTTTGCTTTCACACCGCTTTCCGGATTGTGGGCACAGATCGCGTCAAACAGTACCGGATCGTCAATTCCTTCCTTCTTCAGGATTTCCACTGATGTCGGTCCATGGGTCTCCGGGTGCTCCTTCCATTCACAATGTTCCTCATCCAGATCATGAAGGAGCCCCACCACGCCCCAGTATTCTACTTCTTCAGGAGCAAGCTTCTCTGCGACTCCCCGCATGATCGCCTCCACTGCATAAGAATGCTCCAGATAGCGTTCTCCTTCCATGTATTTATGTAAAATCTCGTATGCCTGATCACGTGTAACCGCCATTGTTCTTTCCTCCTGAATCTATTCTTTGAATTATGTTACTGTGCCAGTGTTCCCATCGGATCCCACGGATTCAGATGAACCGGTTCCCCGGCCGCTTCCTCAAGCTGCTCTTTTGTCAAATATTTTTTATTGATCACTGCCTGGTATACATACCGGTCAAACCAGTCCGCACTCATCAGATAGTATCCTTTTTCCCCGTGCTCATCACTCCAGCTGTTCTGGATTTTCCATTTCCGTGCATTGCCTTCTTCGTCCAGATCTACGCCGGTAATCACCATCGCATGGTTCATTGCGCTTTCCCGGTAGTCCAGTCCGGCACCTTTTTCCATATCAAACTGCATGCCGTAGGTACCTTCAAAATCATAGCACTCCGTGCACCAGAGTCCCATGTCTCTTTCGCCGTATTTGCCGACATCACTTCCGAACCAAACGACCTCGCCGTCAGAAAGCTGACGGATAATCAGGCTTTTCAGCGTGTCCATCGGCAGATTGTAGTAACGCACCGGCGCACCTTCTGCGACATTTCCAAGATAGTCAACGGTGTAGCTCTTTCCAAACGGTTTATCTTCGGTAGGTGAATTGATGATGCTGACATAATCTTCACGAAGCTTCAGTCCCACATATTCTTCATAGAATGATTTTGGTGTCAGGTCACGTACTACATGGTATTTCTTATCCTTATCCACATATTCAAAGTCAAATTTCTTCGGCGGATTTCCGAAGCACATGCACAGGAAACTGTAAATCTCAGACATCATCGCTTTCTTTTCTCCCTGCACGTCTCCTCCGCTTCTGACTGTCTCACGAAGTTTTTCCGCACACAGGCGCAGTCTGGAATTCAGAAGGGCGTTCATCGCTCCTGTATTGCTGCTCTGATACGTCTCCTCCATTGCACTCTTCGGAACAACCCCGTACTTTTCCACAAGGTTGACAAACATATCCCACTGTCCTCCGTCTCCTACGCCTTCAGAGAGAATGTGGCATACAGTCCGGTCATCTGTCGGACGGTCCGCCAGATCAATAATGCTCTCAAGCATGTAATTTGCCTTTTCAAACTTGTCCCAGAATGCCGTATAGTTCTGAGAAAGCTCAAATTTATCCAGATTACATTTCTTCGCTGTTACTTCTCGCAGCACATTCAGTGCAGAGAAAATCCAGCACCGTCCGCTGGATTTCTGATTCGTCACCGGAAGCGTCGGAATATCAATCGAAAACGCATACTGTGAGGAGGCAAGTCCCGCATGACAGAAAGCCGCATCCTTTACCGAATGTTTATAAAGCGCGTTCGTCATCGCACGGCAGAGCGCACTGCCCGCATACTTCTCCTCAAAGCCTGAAATATCATCTGTTGTCAATCCTTGAAACTGATTCATTTTTCATCATCCTTTCCCTTTTTCTTTTGTCTTTACCCTATAGTATAGCACGAATTTGAAAACGGCGAAATACCCGACACTTGCTTTACAGGGTCAAAATATAAGCGCCCTGCGGGATTTCCCGCAGGGCGCTATGCTTTACCTGAGTAAACTATTCTACAGATCGTTCTTATTCTTCTGTTTCTGTCTCCTGGCTTTCCTCTTCGGATGTTTCTTCGGAAACTTCCTCTGCCGTCTCTTCAGCTATTTCCGCTTCCGGTTCTTCTGTCAGATCCAGATCTGCACCAAGAATCTCTGTATCCTCCTCAGCTGCTTCGGATTCTGCTTTCTCGTCTTCTTTTGCATTTTCCTTTTCTTCAGCTTCTCTGCGGAGGCGTGCCTCTTCTTCTTTCTGAGCTTCGATCATCGCATCTGTATTCAGCTTGATATTGCGGTATTTGCTCATACCGGTACCAACCGGAATCAGTTTACCGATGATAACGTTCTCTTTCAGACCGATCAGCGGATCGACTTTTCCTTTGATGGCTGCTTCTGTGAGGACTTTTGTTGTCTCCTGGAAGGAAGCTGCGGACAGGAAGGAGTTTGTAGCAAGTGCCGCCTTGGTAATACCAAGCATGATCTGCTCTCCTGTTGCCGGCTCTTTACCTTCAGCCACGAGTTCTTTATTTCTGTCTTCGAACTCAAGGGCGTCTACCATAGTGCCCGGAAGGAATTCGGAATCTCCGTTCTCCTCGATACGGACTTTCTTCAGCATCTGACGCACAATGACTTCGATGTGCTTATCGTTGATATCTACACCCTGGAGACGGTATACTCTCTGCACTTCCTGAATCATGTAATCCTGTACAGCACGCAGACCTTTGATTCTCAGGATATCGTGCGGGTTGACACTACCTTCTGTAAGCTCGTCTCCGGCTTCCAGTTCCACGCCGTCCTGAATCTTGATTCTGGAACCGTACGGAATGAGGTATGCCTTGGATTCCCCTGTCTCATTGTTGGTAACGATGATCTCACGTTTCTTCTTTGTATCGTTGATCGTTGCTTTTCCGGCGAACTCTGTAATGATTGCAAGTCCCTTTGGCTTTCTTGCCTCGAAAAGCTCTTCGACACGAGGAAGACCCTGTGTAATATCGTCACCGGCAACTCCACCTGTATGGAAGGTACGCATTGTAAGCTGTGTACCAGGCTCACCGATGGACTGGGCAGCGATGATTCCGACTGCCTCGCCGACCTGTACCGGCTCTCCTGTTGCCATGTTGGCGCCGTAACATTTTGCGCAGACACCCAGATGGGATTTACATGTCAGGATGGTACGGATCTTCACCTTTTTGATCTCGTTGCCGTTTTCATCCACACCTTTTGTTACGATCGCAGCCGCACGTTTCGGCGTAATCATGTGATTTGCTTTGACAATCACATTGCCTTCTCTGTCACAGATTGTCTCGCAGGAATAACGTCCTGTGATACGCTCCTGAAGGCTTTCAATCTCTTCATTTCCGTCCGTAAATGCCTTGACATACATTCCCGGGATTTCTTCTCCCTTCTCCACGCAGTCTACTTCGCGGATAGAAAGTTCCTGGGAAACGTCTACAAGACGTCTTGTCAAGTAACCGGAATCGGCTGTACGAAGCGCCGTATCGGACAGACCTTTACGTGCTCCGTGGGCGGACATGAAGTATTCCAGTACGTCCAGACCTTCACGGAAGTTGGACTTGATCGGCAGCTCGATCGTACGTCCGGTCGTATCTGCCATCAGACCACGCATACCGGCAAGCTGTTTGATCTGTTTGTCAGAACCACGGGCTCCGGAATCCGCCATCATGAAGATATTGTTGTATTTATCCAGACCGGAAAGCAGTGCCTCTGTCAGGGCATCGTCAGTTGCCTTCCATGTCTCAACGACTTCTTTGTAACGCTCCTCTTCTGTGATGAGACCACGTTTGAAGTTTCTTGTGATCTTATCCACCGTATCCTGTGCCTGCTGGATCATCTGCGGCTTCTGCGGCGGAACGGTCATATCGGAGATGGATACTGTCATAGCAGCTCTCGTAGAGAACTTGTATCCGATGGATTTTACGTTATCAAGTACTTCTGCTGTTGCAGATGCACCATGTGTATTGATAACCTTTTCCAGGATCTTCTTTAACTGCTTCTTGCCGACATGGAAATCGACTTCCAGAAGAAGCTCATTTCCTTCTACGGTTCTATCCACGAATCCGAGATCCTGCGGAATGATTTCGTTGAAGAGGAACCGTCCCAGTGTGGACTCTACTGTTCCCGACTTCACAGTTCCGTCCGGCATTGTCTTGGAGACACGTACCTTGATCCGTGAGTGCAGTGTGATTACCTGGTTTTCGTAGGCAAGGATTGCTTCGTTTACGCTCTTGAAGAACTTGCCTTCACCTTTCACGCCTGGTCTTTCCTGTGTCAGGTAGTAGATACCAAGTACCATATCCTGTGAAGGAACAGCTACCGGACCGCCGTCTGACGGTTTCAGAAGGTTGTTCGGTGAAAGGAGAAGGAAACGGCACTCTGCCTGTGCTTCTACGGAAAGCGGAAGATGAACCGCCATCTGGTCACCGTCGAAGTCGGCATTGAACGCTGTACATACGAGCGGGTGAAGCTTGATTGCCTTTCCTTCTACAAGAATCGGCTCGAATGCCTGGATACCAAGTCTGTGCAGTGTAGGGGCACGGTTCAGCATAACCGGATGCTCTTTAATGACATCTTCCAGGACATCCCAGACTTCTGTCTGAAGTCTTTCCACCATTTTCTTTGCGTTTTTGATATTGTGTGCTGTACCGTTTGCAACAAGCTCTTTCATTACGAACGGTTTGAACAGCTCGATTGCCATTTCTTTCGGCAGACCGCACTGATAGATCTTCAGTTCCGGTCCTACTACGATAACGGAACGTCCGGAATAGTCAACACGTTTTCCGAGCAGGTTCTGACGGAAACGTCCGGACTTTCCTTTTAACATATCGGAAAGAGATTTCAGGGCACGGTTTCCCGGTCCTGTAACCGGACGGCCGCGGCGGCCGTTGTCGATCAGGGCGTCAACTGCTTCCTGAAGCATTCTCTTTTCGTTTCTTACGATGATATCCGGGGCTCCAAGCTCCAGAAGTCTTCTCAGACGGTTGTTACGGTTGATGATTCTTCTGTAAAGGTCATTTAAGTCAGATGTTGCAAAACGTCCTCCATCAAGCTGAACCATCGGACGCAGATCCGGCGGAATAACCGGGATGACCGTCATGATCATCCACTCCGGTTTGTTTCCGGATTCACGGAACGCTTCCACAACTTCCAGACGTTTTACGATTCTTGCACGTTTCTGTCCGGTCGCTCCTTCGAGTCCGTCTCTTAACTCATGGTATTCCTTTTCCAGATCAATATTCTTTAACAGTTCCTGAATCGCTTCCGCGCCCATGCCGACACGGAATGCGCTTCCCCATTTTTCTCTTGCTTCCTGATATTCCTGTTCGGAGAGCACCTGTTTGTACTGTAAATCTGTCTCCCCTTTATCGAGTACAATGTAGGAAGCAAAGTACAGTACTTTCTCCAGTGTTCTCGGAGAAAGGTCGAGAATCAGTCCCATCCGGCTAGGGATTCCTTTAAAATACCAGATATGGGATACCGGAGCCGCCAGTGCGATATGTCCCATACGCTCACGGCGTACTGCAGATTTCGTAACCTCAACACCGCAGCGGTCACAGATCACACCTTTATAACGGATTTTCTTATATTTACCACAGTGACATTCCCAGTCCTTGCTTGGTCCGAAAATACGTTCGCAGAACAGCCCGTCGCGTTCCGGCTTTAAAGTTCTGTAGTTGATGGTCTCCGGCTTTGTTACCTCGCCTCTTGACCACTCCAGAATCTTTTCAGGTGATGCCAGCCCGATCTTGATCGCATCAAAGGTCATCGGCTGATACGTCGCTTCATTATTGTTTCCCGTCATTACGGCACCCCTTTCTATTCTTCATCTGACATTTCGTCAAAATCAATCGTAAAGTCTTCGTCGTTAAAATCCAGTTCTTCTTCATCCTGTCCTTCTTCGATGTCAACTAATTCTTCTCCCTGGAATTCCTGCTGTGAGAAACCATGCTCACCGTAGGACTCCCTGTCGTTGGAATACCTTCTGTCTCCTTCAATGATTGCATTTAAGTTCGTCTCACCGTAATCAGATGTTTCCATGATCTCGACTTCTGTATTGTCTTCTCTGAGCACACGTACATCCAGTCCGAGAGACTGAAGCTCTTTTAAAAGTACCTTGAAGGACTCCGGAATACCCGGCTCCGGAATGTTGTCTCCTTTGATGATGGCTTCGTATGTCTTCACACGGCCGATCACATCATCGGATTTCACTGTCAGGATCTCCTGCAGGGTGTAGGACGCACCGTATGCCTCCAGTGCCCATACCTCCATCTCTCCGAAACGCTGTCCACCGAACTGTGCTTTACCACCGAGCGGCTGCTGTGTAACGAGGGAGTAAGGACCTGTGGAACGTGCATGGATCTTGTCATCAACAAGGTGGTGCAGTTTCAGGTAATGCATGTGTCCGATCGTAACCGGGCTGTCGAAGTACTCACCTGTACGTCCGTCTCTCAGGCGTACTTTACCGTCTCTGGAAATCGGCACGCCTTTCCACAGCTTTCTGTGTTCCCTGTTGTCATAGAGATACTGCATTACTTCAGGAAGAAGCTCCTCTTTATGCTTTTCTTCAAACTCTTCCCAGGAAAGATTTACATAATCGTTCGCCAGGTCAAGTGTATCCATAATGTCATTTTCGTTTGCTCCGTCGAATACCGGAGTTGCCACATTAAATCCAAGTGCTTTTGCCGCAAGACTCAGGTGAATCTCAAGTACCTGTCCGATGTTCATACGGGAAGGCACACCAAGCGGGTTCAGCACGATATCAAGCGGACGTCCGTTTGGAAGGAACGGCATATCCTCTACCGGGAGCACACGGGAAACGACACCCTTGTTTCCGTGACGTCCGGCCATTTTATCTCCTACAGAGATCTTTCTCTTCTGGGCAATGTAAATGCGCACTGCCTGGTTAACTCCCGGAGAAAGTTCGTCTCCGTTTTCTCTTGTGAATACTTTGGCATCTACGACAATACCATATTCACCATGCGGTACTTTCAGAGAAGTATCTCTGACTTCGCGGGCTTTCTCACCGAAGATCGCTCTTAACAGACGCTCTTCTGCTGTCAGCTCCGTCTCTCCTTTCGGAGTAACCTTTCCGACAAGGATATCGCCGGCACGTACTTCCGCACCGATACGGATGATTCCTCTTTCATCCAGGTCTTTAAGTGCATCATCACCGACACCCGGGATATCCCGTGTAATCTCTTCCGGTCCCAGCTTCGTGTCACGTGCTTCTGCCTCATATTCTTCTATATGAACGGATGTATATACATCATCCTGAACAAGGCGCTCGCTTAAGAGAACGGCATCCTCGTAGTTATATCCTTCCCATGTCATGAATCCGATCAGCGGGTTCTTACCAAGAGCCATCTCACCGTTGGATGTGGACGGTCCGTCTGCGATGACTTCTCCCTTCTCCACTCTGTCGCCCTTGAATACAATCGGTCTCTGGTTGTAACAGTTGGACTGGTTGCTTCGTAAGAACTTGGTCAGCTTGTAAGTCTTCTTCACGCCGTCGTCCTGACGGATAATGATCTCTGTGGAAGCAGCTCTTTCTACAACGCCTGCTTCCTCTGCAACGACGCAGACACCGGAGTCTACCGCGGATTTCTCTTCCATACCTGTACCGACTACCGGAGCCTCTGTTGTCAGAAGCGGTACTGCCTGACGCTGCATGTTGGATCCCATCAGCGCACGGTTGGCATCATCGTTTTCCAGGAAAGGAATCAGCGCTGTAGCAACGGAGAATACCATCTTCGGAGACACGTCCATGTAGTCAAATTTGCTTCTCTCGTATTCCTGTGTCTCTTCACGGTAACGACCGGATACATTCTTTCTCACAAAATGTCCTTCTGCATCCAGCGGTTCGTTCGCCTGTGCTACGTGGTAGTTGTCCTCTTCGTCTGCTGTCATGTAGACAACTTCGTCTGTTACGACCGGATTTTCCGGATCGCTCTTGTCGATCTTCCGGTACGGAGCCTCGACAAAACCATATTTATTGATTCTTGCGTAAGTAGCAAGAGAGTTGATCAGACCGATGTTCGGACCTTCAGGCGTCTCGATCGGGCACATTCTTCCGTAATGGGAATAGTGAACGTCTCGCACCTCGAATCCTGCACGGTCTCTGGAAAGACCTCCCGGTCCAAGTGCGGAAAGACGTCTCTTGTGTGTCAGCTCGCCAAGCGGATTGTTCTGATCCATGAACTGGGACAGCTGTGAGGAACCGAAGAACTCCTTCACCGCCGCGGTCACCGGTTTGATATTGATCAGAGACTGTGGTGAGATACCTTCCAGATCCTGTGTTGTCATTCTTTCACGGACAACTCTTTCAAGACGGGAAAGTCCGATCCGGTACTGGTTCTGGAGAAGTTCTCCTACCGCACGGATACGTCTGTTGCCCAGATGGTCGATATCATCGTCATTTCCAAGGCCGTATTCCAGATGCATGTTGTAGTTGATGGACGCAAAAATGTCCTCCTTTGTGATATGCTTCGGAACAAGCTCATGGAGATTCTTTCTGACTGCTTCTTTGAGCTCTTCTGTATCACCTGCCGCTTCTTCCATCAGATCTGCAAGAACCGGGTAATACACAAGCTCGGAAACTCCTACTTCTTTTGGTTCAATGCCGGTCACCTCTTTGAGATCTACCGCCATATTGGAAAGGACTTTGATGTCCCTGTCCTCGCCCTCACGGCTGATCCATACAAACGGCACCGCATTGTTCTGAATCGTATCGGCAAGCTCCCTTGTCACTTCCGTTCCTGCTTCCGCCAGGATCTCGCCTGTCAATGGACTGAACACTTCTCTTGCAAGAACATGTCCTGTGATTCTGTTCTTAAGGAGTAATTTCTTATTAAATTTGTAACGTCCGACTCTTGCAAGGTCATATCTTCTTGGATCGAAGAACATGCTTGTAATCAGGCTTTCCGCACTGTCTACTGCAAGCGGCTCGCCCGGACGGATCTTTTTGTAAAGTTCGAGGAGACCTTCCTGATAGTTTTCAGCAGTATCTTTGCCGAAACTTGCAAGAATCTTCGGCTCTTCGCCGAACATTTCGATGATCTCCGGATTGGTGCCCACGCCAAGCGCACGGATCAGCACGGTGATCGGCACCTTTCTTGTCCTGTCTACCCTTACATAGAAAACGTCATTAGAGTCTGTCTCATATTCCAGCCATGCACCACGGTTCGGAATCACGGTACAGGAATAGAGCTGCTTACCGATTTTGTCATGTGCGATTCCGTAGTAAATGCCAGGCGAACGTACAAGCTGGCTTACGATGACACGTTCCGCACCATTGATGACAAAAGTACCTGTCTTCGTCATAATAGGCAGATCGCCCATAAAGATCTCGTGTTCGTTGATCTCATCCGTTTCCTTATTATAAAGCCTTACCCTTACTTTCAAAGGCGCTGCATAAGTCGCATCCCGCTCTTTGCATTCCTCGATCGTATACTTCACATCATCTTCGCATAATGTAAAATCGACAAATTCCAGGCTCAGCTGTCCGCTGTAATCCGTAATCGGCGAAATGTCGTCGAACACTTCTTTCAAACCCTCGTCGAGGAACCACTGATAGGAATCTTTCTGAACCTCAATCAGATTTGGCATCTCAAGAACTTCTTTTTGTCTGGAATAGGTCATCCGGGAACTTCTTCCGCTTTTCATGGGACGAATTCTGTTTTTCTCCATTGACGTTTCACTCCTTGTATTATTATTCTCGTGAAAATCACCAGTTTTCATAGTTTATTGCGGGAAATTCAAGCATTTTCTGCTCTCTTCACAGCCCATCTTCCCACAATAGTGCATTTTATTGTATCACAAGCACATTCCACGTGTCAAGAAAAATTTTTATTTTTTTCACCCCTTGTAATTCTCCATATATTATGCTATGTTGATAACAAGAATTGTTACTATTTTTTTAGAATTACAATTATTTGGAGGAAACAGATATGATAAATATTAGAAAAGCCGCTATCATCGGCTGCGGATTTGTCGGAGCTTCATCCGCATTCAGCCTGGTACACAAAGGATTATTTTCAGAGCTGGTTCTGATCGATGCCAACCATGCCAAAGCAGAAGGCGAAGCCATGGATTTGAGTCACGGCCGGCCGTTTACTTCCCCTATGAAAATTTACGCCGGAAGTTACGACGACATCAGCGACTGTTCGCTGATTATCATTACAGCGGGCGCCAACCAGAAACCCGGTGAGACAAGACTGGATCTCGTCCACAAGAATGTAGCTATTTTCAAATCCATCATTCCCGAAATCACAAAGAGAAATTTTGAAGGAATCCTGCTGATCGTGGCAAATCCGGTTGACATCCTCACCTACGCCGCCCTCAAAATTTCCGGCTACCCAAAAGAACGGGTCCTCGGAAGCGGCACCGTGCTTGATTCCGCCCGTTTCCGCTACCTCTTAAGCGAGCATCTCAATGTGGACAGCCGAAGCGTTCACGCCTATATTATCGGTGAACACGGCGACAGCGAGCTTGCCGTCTGGAGCAGCGCCAATGTCTCCGGTATCGGCATCAATGATTTCTGCGAGCTCCGCGGCCACTACGAGCATGATGAGGCCATGGACCGGATTTACCGGACCGTGCGGGACAGCGCTTACGAAATCATCGAGCGGAAAGGCGCCACCTACTACGGTGTTGCCATGGCGGTGAGCCGGATCGCGGAGAGCATTATCCGCAACGAGCATTCCGTGCTCCCGGTTTCCAGTCTGATGGAGGGAGAATACGGGCTCACGGATCTGTGCATCAGTGTTCCTACCATTGTCTCCGCAAAAGGCGCCGAACAGGTACTGGAAATCCCGCTGAGTCAGGAGGAAAAAGAAAAACTTCAGAAATCCGCTGCAGAATTAAAGAAGGTCCTTGACTCTGCCATTTGACAAATGCCTGCCAATACCTCTAAAATAGAAATGCTGCCAGATTTATGGCAGCATTTCTTAGAAGGAAGGCAGGAATTTTCATGAAACAATCTACGTTCTTCCGTGTACTGTTCTATATCATCGGTCTTCTGGTGCTCGCACTGGGTCTGACCTTGAACACCAAGACAGGGCTCGGAGTCTCACCTATTATCTCAGTCGCTTACAGCACGGCAGTCATCTCCGGACATAATTTCGGCAACATGACTCTTGCTCTCTATTCCCTCTTTGTGGTCATCGAACTTATTCTTCATCTCATAAGAGAACACCGCTATGTAGAAGAATCACACGGCGCACTGTCCCAGGCAGGAAAGCGTGACCGGAAGCTGATTTTCCTGATGGACATTCTCCAGATCCCTTTAAGCCTCATTTTTACGCGGTTTCTCAATGCATTCTCCGCTTTGATCCCGGCTCTTTACTCCGGTTCAGAAAGCAGTGCAGGAGAAATGGCATTTCGCGTCATCGTTCTGGTCATCGCAATCATTCTAACCGGGATCGGAGCCGCCATGTCCCTGAATATGCGCATCGTACCAAATCCAGGTGATGGAATTGTTCAGGCCATCGCAGATACGGCACACAAAAGCGTCGGCTTTACCAAAAACTGCTTCGATGTGCTCAATATTTCCATCACAATCACATTAAGCCTCACTTTCGCCGGGCATCTGATAGGCATCGGCGTCGGCACGATTCTTGCCATGATCGGAGTGGGACGCACGATTGCCGTCTTCAACCACTTTACATACGATAAAATGAAACAGCTGGCCGGCATCGAAAACTAAACAAGGCGAAACAAGTTTCTCAATACAAAAAATCCCCTCCGGGAATCCGCACACCAGCGGCGCGGTCATTTCCGAAGGGGATTTTTCACTTTCTTATATTATTCCCTGTCAGAATCTACAGGAACTCTTCTATTCCAGGGCTGATTTATACAAATCTTACTCCCTGTGAATATACGGTTTTTCCACCAAGGTATACCGTATTGACATTATAAACACAGGAGATGTCTTTGCTCAGATCTCCGTCTACTACAAGAATGTCTGCCAGCAGACCTTCTTTAATCATTCCAAGTTCATCTTCTCTTCCGAGAACTTTTGCAGGGTTTGCTGTTGATGTCTGAATCGCCTGTACCGGAGTGATTCCGTATTTTACCATCAGCTCCATTTCCTGAGCGATTGGAAGAACCGGAGCACCGTACATTACCATATCGCTTCCGGTGCAGACCGTCACACCTGTATCATAAAGCTCTTTAAAATGATCACGGTAGGCTTCATATGCCGGCTCATAGAACTGATAATCCCTCTGCTCTTTTGCGGCAACCGGATCATTGAATACATCCGCGTTTCCCTCCTCGATGTTCTTCTTGCACACTTCATATAAATATGTATAGGCAAAAATCGTCGGCGTCCACGCAATTCCCTTTTCTTTCATCTGCTGCGCCTGCTCTACTGTCAGGAATGTTCCGTGTTCAATCGTATCGAACCCGGCATCAATACACATCTGAATCGATGGATGAGTTCCCGCGTGAACAACACATTTGATTCCTCTTCTGTGGCACTCATCTGCCGCCGCATCTAATTCTTCCTGGGTGTACTCCGGAATATGGGAACGGTGGCTTGTAAGCAGTTTGATCCATTCCGCTCCATCTCTTCTCTGCTTTCTGATCTCTTTGCGGATTGCCCATGGTCCATCCACTTCAACAACTTCATCCCAGCAGTGTCCACCCGTCATACACATACCTTCTCCCACATGCGTGATACGGGGAATCGTGATAAATCCTTTCTCCTCCGCAAGTTTCAATGTCTTGCACACTCCGTGCGGAGAATAGCAGTCTCTGACACTTGTGATTCCTTTCGTAAATGCCGCCTGCGCATGCTGAAGTGCATACATCATAATCATCTGATCATTATAGTTGAAGCTGTCCGGCTGGCTGAACCAGTATCCCAGATGTGCATGCATATCGGTAAGTCCCGGCAAAATTGTTGCCTCCCCATAATCTTTGACTTCTTCCTCCGGATATTGGGCAGTCAATTCTTCCTTCTTCCCTACTTTTGCAATTTTGCCATCCTTTCCGATCAGCACTGCCGCCTTCTCAAGCACGGTGCTTCCGTCTCCGGTAATCAGATGTTCCGCTGTGATTATCATGTCTTTTTCCTCCTTGATCCCATACTGTCATATGATATTTCTCTTTCATCCCAAAGAGAAATCATCTCCATGCCATTTATTATAATGCACAATTAATCTTATTACAACTGGTGAAAAATATATATTTTGCACAATTTATTTCTGTTCACCCATGCTCAGAAAGGGAACATCTATCATTTGCAGGAAACGAAGCTTCCTGTTAAACAAAAAATGGCAGGATTCCTGCGAATCCTGCCATCATCATTCCATCAACGAAATTATTTAACGTTAACTTCAGCGCCTTCTCCTTCGAGTTTAGCTTTGATTTCTTCAGCTTCTTCTTTGGATACAGCTTCTTTTACTACCTTCGGAGCGTTGTCAACAAGGTCTTTTGCTTCTTTTAATCCAAGTCCTGTGATTTCACGAACAACTTTGATTACTTTAACTTTGGAAGCACCTGCAGAAACAAGTTCTACATCGAACTCTGTCTTTTCTTCAGCTGCTGCTGCTTCTCCGCCTGCTGCTGCTACAACAACACCTGCTGCTGCGGATACACCAAATTCTTCTTCACATGCTTTTACTAAATCGTTTAATTCTAATACAGATAATTCTTTGATAGCTTCAATAAATTCAGCTGTTGTTAATTTTGCCATTTTATTTACCTCCATATTTTGTATCGGTTTCGTTCTCTTGAATCAATGATTCTGAATCAATTACTCAGCTGGTGTTTCAGCTGGTTCTTCTGCCGGAGCTTCCTCTGCTGCTGCCTCGCACGCCTCTGCTCCACCCTGTTCAGCGATCTGATTAAGTACACGAGCAAGATTTGTGATAGGTGACTGTAAGCTTCCAAGCAATTTGGAAAGGAGCTCTTCTCTTGAAGGAATCTTGGAAAGTTCTGTGATTCCTGCTGCATCGTAAACAGTTCCTTCTACTACACCGGCTTTTACTTCCAGAGCCTCTGCTGTCTTGGCGAACTTGCAGATGATTCTTGCCGGAGCTGTAGCATCGTCTTTAGATACAACCATTGCGCTCGGTCCTTCCAGGTATTCTTCCAGACCTGCGAAATCCGTACCTTCAAAAGCTCTTTTCATCATTGTGTTCTTGCAGACTTTGTAAATGACACCTGCTTCTCTTAACTGTTTACGCAGTTCTGTGTCCTGTGCTACTGTAAGTCCACGGTAGTCAACAATGACAACTGACTGTGCATCCTTGATGTCATCAGCGATCGCCTGCACGATTGGCTGTTTTAATTCCACTTTTGCCACGATTAACGCACCTCCTTGTAGTATTTGTGAGCTGCCAGAAAAAAACCTCTCTGCAAAAAGACAGAGAGGTCAACATTCAAGTAAAGAATTTTGTCTTCCTCGGTAGGCGTTTTGATCCTTATGCCGTCCGGCACCTACTGTCTTCGGCAGTTACTTCGTAACAATACCATATATACTCATGGTTGTCAATATTTTTTGCTAATTTTTATTCTTCTGTTTTTGACGGGATTTTCATCGCTCTGTAAAACAGCAGGCTCCCAAGAAACGGTGCCAGTACCGCAAAGCACATTCCTGCTTTCATTCCAAACTGTTCCGCTGTATATCCAAACTGCTGCGCAAAGGCCGTCACATTTTCACTTCTGACGGCGCTGTCTGTGATCACCCCGACAATCTGCGGATAGAAGGTCGCCGCTCCGAAAAGCGCCAGGCCAAGCAGGTCGCCTATCGTTTTATTAATTCCAAATGCCGTTTCCAGATAACTGGATGCCCACTGGCTCATCGTCGATTCCGACGCTCCCGCAAAGAAAATGCAGATCAGATACAAAACCGCGGTTCTGCTGTGCAGCACTCCTGATGCCCCGGAGTCCTCTTTTTCTCCTTTCAGTTCCGGAATCGGCGCAGCCGCCATCATAATAGATGTTACTGCAGGGAGCAAGGTCAGAACCAACGTCATGCTCTGCCAGTTTTCACTGCCAAAAGCAATCATAAATCCCGCCGAAACTACTACGACAGCCAGCACACCCCACGCGTAGCAGGAATGAAGGCGGCTTTTGTGATCCGATATCGTTCCATTTTCATTCTCATAGCCCCCTCTTCATATTTAAGCTTCATTCTATCATATTGAAATCAGATGATGCAAGAAATCTTCTTCCGGGTTTCTATAATACCCAGATTCCATCATTCATGGTACAATGATCCTGAATAAAGCAAAAAACGGCATCCGGATTCCGGATGCGGCTGACGGAGGATTTGAACATGATTTTAATCAAACAAGCAGAAGTCTATACACCTCACATTATCGGAATCAAAGATGTACTCGTCTGTGGAGGACAGATCGAAGCCATAGAGGACCGCATCTCTCTCCCGCTTCCATCCTGTCATGTGATTGACGGAACCGGAAAGCTGCTCATTCCCGGAATCATCGATCCGCACGTGCACGTCACCGGAGGCGGCGGCGAAGGCAGTTTTCACACTCAGGTTCCTCCTGTCTCCCTGTCAGATCTGATTCGGGGCGGTGTTACTACTGTAGTCGGTCTTCTCGGAACAGACGGAATTACCAGAAGCGTTGAAAATCTGCTTGCCCGTGTTAAAGCACTGAAAGAAGAAGGAATCAGCACCTATGCCTGCACCGGTTCCTATGGCTTTCCGTCCGTCACTCTGACCGGAGACGTCAAAAGAGATCTCGTATTTATCGATGAGATTTTGGGGGTGAAACTCGCCCTTTCGGATCACAGAGCGCCAAACGTCACTGTCAATGAGCTCATGCGGCTAGGGAGCGATGCCCGCACCGCCGGGATGCTTTCCGGAAAATGTGGTATCGTTGTCCTTCACATGGGCGATGCCCCGTCCGGTCTTGCACCTGTCCGGGAAGCACTTGCACAGACAGCCATTCCGGTCAAGATCTTTCATCCGACCCACGTCAACCGTAAACGTGAGCTTCTGGAGGAAGCGTTTGCGTTTGCCCGTCAGGGCGGCTTCATCGATCTGACCTGCGGGATTGACGGAGCCGGACGCCCGGCCGCCTGTATCATGGAGGCCAGAGAACGTGGTATCCCGATGGAGCAGATCACCATAAGTTCCGATGGAATGGGAAGCTGGTCCACTTATGATGAATCCGGCAGTCTTCTTGCAATCGGATACGCACCGGTAGATACGGTTCTGAAGGAGGTCAAAGTCCTCGTCCAGGAATATCAGCTCCCTCTGGAAGAGGCTCTGTGCTTTGCCACTTCCAACACGGCCAGATCGCTGGAACTCTTCCCGAAAAAAGGATGTATCCGTGCCGGCTCCGATGCAGACCTTTTACTTCTGGAAGAAGATCTTTCCATCCATACGGTCATTGCCGGCGGCAGGCGTATGCTGGAAGATCATGTGCTTCTTCAGAAAGGCACCTACGAAATCTGATCCGATACTGTGAAATTTCTGCTAAACAAAAAGCAGGCACGGTCCGGGATGTCTGATTCTCGGCCGATGCCTGTTTTTCAATACTTATACTTATTTCAATGCTTATTCATGAATGGTCATTCGGATGGTACCGTCGGCCTCTTCCAGCAGTTGTGTGCGGAAAAAGATTTCTGACGCTTGTTCCAGATACACAAGATCCTTGATTCCCGAAGTCTCATAGGATGAATGCATGGCAAGCTGCGGGAGCCCGATATCAACGGCTTTCATAGACATCTGCGCCATGGCAAGATTGCCAAGCGTGCTTCCTCCGGCCATGTCAGAGCGGTTGGCAAAATACTGTACCGGCACCCCCGCTTTCCGGCAGATTTCCTGAAACAGCGCCGTACTGATGCCGTCACTTGTATATTTCTGTCCCGCATGGGACTTAATAACAATTCCCTCATTTAAATATGCACAGTTCCCCTCATCGGTTTTCTGAGGGTAATTCGGATGCACAGCATGTGCATTGTCACAGCTCAGAAGAAAGCTGGATGCAGCTGCCCGGCAGAAATCATCTTCCCCTTTTCCAAGGGCCCGGTTGACCCGTTTCAGGACATCTGTCAGGAACGTGGATGCAGCACCCTGTTTGGTCCCGGATCCCACTTCCTCGTTGTCAAAGCACGCAAAGACATTGATGCCTCCCGGATTTTTCCCTTTCAGGAATCCTTTCAAAGATGCATAGGCGCATTGAAGGTCATCCAGCTGAGGGCAGGAAAGGAACTCTTCCTCCAGCCCCCAGATCGAAGGTTTCATCCTGTTATATAAGAAAAGATCCATTCCAAGAATATGTTCCGGCCTTATCTGCAATTCCTCCGCGATCAGCTTCCTGACCGTATCCGGCTCCAGTTCCCTGGCAGACAACAGAGGCAGCATATCCTCCTGAAGGTTAAATTTCTGTCCCTCATTGACTTTACGGTTCATGTGAATTGCAAGACTCGGAATCAACAGAAGATCTCTGTCGATCTTCACCAGACGCTCCTGTATTCCGTCTTTTGTGCGCACGACTGCTCTTCCCGCCAGAGAAAGCGGACGGTCAAACCACGGTGCGCAGAGCATTCCACCATAGCCTTCTGTGTTAAGCTTTGTATAATGCCCTTTCACTGTCATTTCGGCACGCTCTTTTACCTTGAATGTCGGGGAATCACTGTGAGACGCCGCAATCTGGAATCCATAGTCCTGCACATCGTTCCCCACTTCAAACGCCAGAATACTGGAATGATTGCGGGTCACATAGTAGCGCCCTCCCCTGTGGATTTCCCATCTTGCGGATTCTGCCAGCGGGAGAAATCCCTCCCGCTTCAAAATCTCCGTCATCTGTTCCACCGCATGAAACGGTGTCGGCGAACTCTGAATAAAGGCTGCCAGTTCCAGCGCCTCATCTTTGCACACCTGCGTATCCATCATCTTATTATGCATCCTGTACCATTCCTTTCTCCCGTTCCCGCTTTGCAATCTTTGGCAGGATCAGGCCAAGTGCAGTCAGAACAATCGGTGTGATGATGTTGAGCGCCATGGTCATCGGATCTTTGCTGTACATTCCCATAATACAGCACGCCGCTGTCACAACAAAACACCAGCCTCCGAAGAAATATGCTATCTTTTGGCTCTTCACAAACCGGTACTCTGCCGGAATACGCTTGATCGCTCTCCGCAGCGCAATGTAGGCTACAAATACCCACAGATAACGGAGCGGCATACAGACAGAATTCAATCTTGTCAGCTGCTGAAGAACGGATGCCGCTCCAGGCATCACGGTCTGGATCAAAATAATTGCGCCGGAAAGAATGACCACCAGCCAGATTCCATTGCTGAACGCACCGTATTTGTTCTTTTTCAACAGTTTGCTTGGAATGAATTCTTTTGTCTTCTCGTTGTCAAGAAGCATACGAAGAGGTGCGTCAATACTTAAAATCAAAATTGCGAACTGTCCGATCATGTTGCAGAGCGCATAAAGAACCAGGAACAAGTCTCCCACATGGTAATACTCGCCCAGACGCTGGAACGCCCAATAAGCACCGTTCGCGGCATAAGAATCAAACGTCTCCTGGCTTTCATTGATCACCGCCGGATCAAACATCATTCCCATGGCGATTGTTCCAAGGATCGCACATCCTGCCACCATGACCGCCATAAAGATAATTCCCTTTGGAAAACCTTTACTTGGATCTTTTACTTTATTGACATAAGGAGAAATTTTCTCGCATCCGCCTACCGCAAAGACCAGAATGGAAAGGCTTGTGAAGTAACCCATATTAAAATTCGGAATCAAATTATCCAGACTGAAATCCAGACTGATAAAATCTGCGCCCGGGTTAATCGCAGGTGCAGCGAACATCATTACGATGTACAAAAGGGACATGACAAACATGCTGGTTCCGGCAATCGTTGTCAGCTTCTTCAATGGATTAAGACCTCTGCTGGCAATATAGCAGCAGATCAGAAATACTGCCAGTGTCGCAAGCTGTACATAAACCGTCGGAATCGTATCATAGGTCTCATGATCACGGAAAATCGCCCAGCTCAGCGCTTTAAGCCCGCCGCTTCCCTTGCTGGCAATGTAAGTGATGTGACATGCCCAGTACGTCCATCCTGCATAATAGGCGATCTTCGGTCCTGTTGTCTCATAGATCCAGGAATTGACACCGCTTCCGCTGTTCTTGAAAGCGGAGCCCAGTTCTCCGACCATCAGGGCATACGGAATAAAGTACAGGGCAAACATCAGTATCCAGCTGAGCATTACCTGCGTTCCGTTAAAATAGATAAATCCGTTTAATACATTTCCAAATCCCCACACGGTAGAGAATGACATAAATGCAAGGACATACCATTGTATTTTCTTATCTTGTGTTTTCATATTTCTTCTACCTTTCTACTGTTTTACGTACAGGGAAAGAATTTCTTTGATCACTCTCACGGCAAGATACATTCCTTCCGCTGTATCATGTTCATACGGCCCGTGGTACGCATGTCCGCCCGTTCTCCCACAGACCGGAGGTTCATCCTCTCTTCCTTTTAGATTTTCCGGCAGTTCCCTGCCTTTTCGTTCAAGCGCTTTTCACATGATTCCATTATAATTTTTATAAATATCAGTTTCAAATAACTAATCAGAATGACTTATATAACTATTCCCTTATAATCCCTTTTATTTTGACTGATAATTTTCTCTTTGTATCCATAAATTGTATATCTTTCCCACACAAAAAAACAGCGCCCGAAAACTTTCCTTTTTTCCGGGTACTGTTTTTCTTCTTATTATTTGTTTCTTTTATATGTTTCATAACAGAATGTTTATAATTCTTTTTCTTCCACCGCAATTTTCATAAATTCTGCCATACACTTTGTGAAATATTTATTTTTACGGTAATAGAAATATACATTACGCTGCGCTGCCGGATCATCAATTTTATAGTATATAATATTCCGGTTGTACGGAAGGCTTTTTACTACCGTGTCACTTACAATCGCGATCCCCATCTCCCGTTCTGTATATGCCAGAATAGACAGAATCTGATCCATCTTAAACGCCACACGCGGCACAAATCCGGCCCGTTTACAGATTGCCTCCACCCGTTCTCTTGTATCATTGTGGGCCCGCAGCATGAGGAACGGATCCTGCTCAAACAGTTTCAGCGCCACACCGTAGACTTCCGGACGCATATGGACATTCTGCTTGATATCATCCGATGTCATACCCCATGCCTGAGCCGCTTTGTTGCTTTCAAACGAAGCAGGCACGGCAAGCAGCAGATTCTCTTTCATAAAAAACCGCCTGTCATAGATCTCCTCATCCATCGGATAGTTATCCAGCATCAGATCCACTTCCCCTGAAAAGAGCTTCTTCTCGATCTGGGAAGTGTGCGCTTCCACAAGGTTCAGTTTGATCTGCGGAAATTTCTCACGGAATTTCTTGATAATCCCCGGCAGTACAAACGAGATAAACAGATAGGTCCCGCCGATACTCAGGCGCCCTGTGAGCATGTCGTTCAGATTTCCGACATAACACTCAAACTCCTCCTCCAGATCCATGATTTTTTCTGCCGTCTTGATATATTTTTTCCCGCATTCCGTCAGTTGGATCGGCACCGTGCTTCTGTCGAACAGCGGCATTCCGATCTTCTTTTCAATCTTCTTTACCGTTGCACTAAGAGCAGGCTGCGAAATGTAAAGATTGGCCGCCGCCCTGGAAAAGCTTCCTTCTTTATAAACTTCATAGACATATTCCATGTTTGCAAATGTATTTTCCTTCATGATTCTTCCTTCTCTTTTTTGCTTTCCGCCAGCCGGCACACCGCTCTGCCATCCGCCGCATCCAGATACAATACCGCATGTCCCCGCACATCATACACTTTTACGATCCGCAGCAGTTCCGCCGCGGTTTCTCCGGCTAATCTCTCTGTCACTTCCGGGCAGGCCGAAAGCATCTCCGGGCGGTAGATTCTTGTCTTGCTGTTCTCGTTGATCGCTCCGTAGTAAACGTCAGCCTCAACCAGATTCTGGAACATGTGGCTTCCATAGGAAAGTTCCGGCCGGTACCCTGCCTTCCCGTACGCCACTTCACAGATAGCTCCGAAACTGCTGATATCCGCATAGGAAACCGGAACACCAAGCTCCGGTGACGAAGTCCCGATTCTGCCGGGAGCCAGAAGGAGTGCTTTCTCCTCCGTCTCCTCCAGATAATGATTAATCTTTCCGATCACATGCCCAACATCCGGTTTCTTCTTATATGGATAGTCATAGTACGCCTGCGGATCCACCCAGACAATATAATCAAGCTTCTGCTCTTTGGAACGCCGCATGGAAGTCCGCCGCACATCAAACAGGAATTCTCCATCTTTATCTTTCGGGATCTTGACCTGATCCGAAATTCCCGAACGCAGCGGCCTGCACTGTACAAGGGTTACTTTCCATCCATCTTCCGATGCATTCACGGCAAACTCGATATCCACCGGCTGCCGGTAATTCTCCTCCAGTTTTTTCAGAAGCGTTTTCATCATCCGGATAAACGTACGGTCTTCCACCAGTCCCTGACAGTCCGCAAAATAGATCTTCCTGTAGTCTCCCCGTCTTGCAAGCAGTTCTTCCGCATCCGTATCCCGGTCCAGAAGCAGCCGACGATAAGATTTCGGGAAGATATCCAGAAGCTCCGACAGATTTTTCGTACAGATCTTACGGGCATCCAGATCGATCACATCCACCTGACGCTGAGAGTACTTGTGCTTCTCCCCTGTCGTTCCCCAGAGATTCCCCTGCGCGCAGTCCAGGCCTACCAGCCGCGGATAATCCCCCGGTGTCCGGGTTACGGCTCTCGTTCCAAGCCCTGCCACCAGCCGGAGCATCCCTGCTTCCGGATTGATGTGTTCCATCCATTTGTATGGATTGTAGGAGCATCCCATCCCCGCAGCAGCCGGAAAATACAGACTTCCGATCTGTGTCCCCGCTGCCTTTTGAATCAGAAGCCCCATCTGCTCTTCCTGATCTTTCCGATGCCATTTCTTCCGGTATTCCACCGCTTCCTGATTCTTCACACTGTCGTAGACTCTTGAAACCGCGTTCAGCATTTCCCGGATCCGCTCTTCTTCTGTCCCCTGATTCGAGCAGAAAACGGACTCATACTTTCCAAAAAAAGCATTGTCATACCCGTCTTCCATCAGGCTGCTGGAACGGACGATATACGGTGCTCCGTTAAAATAATTCAGGATCCTCTCAAACTCTCCCCGGAACGTTTCGACCGTTTTTCCGTCCCGTACCTGGCAGAAAATCTCCGTTCCCACAAACCAGGAGGGACAGCGCTCCCACCGGTCTGCATACTCGCCAAGAAGTGTCTCCATCATCTTCTCCACCAGGACAAATCCGCATGCCTTCCCGCCGATCACTCCGCCTCCTGTCTTATGATCAGAAATCCTCTGAAAATCTTCCTCTTCAAAATATGTGAGGATTGTTCTCGCAAGTCTCGGATCCTGCGTCATCATTTCGCGGCAAAGCTCCCTCTTTTTTTCCTCTTCCATAATTCCTCATCCTCTCTGCTCTTCTACTTAAAAGTTTATCCCCTGACATCTCCGATTTCAAATACAGCTCGTCTATAGTCTCTATAACTGTTTATTTATATCATAGCTGTTTTGTCTAATTATTTCAAAATATTTTTGATTTTTTTGTCTATTTTTTCGATTATTCTATGGGCTGCTATAGATTTTCTTTTATAAAATTTATACAAATATAAATATTTGTTTTTTCTCCCGGCCGTTTCTATAATGAGGGCAGAGCAAGGAGGAAAACGATCATGACATCTCTCAGAGCACTCTCCAAAGAAAAACTGACAGATCTTCAGTCTGCACTTTGGAATGAATACAGACAGGAACAGGCGAAGGGACTTCATTTAAATATGTCCCGCGGAAAGCCGGCCCCGGATCAGCTGGATCTTTCCATGGATCTTCTCCGTCTCCCTGATTCCTGTATATTGGAAGACGGCACCGATGCCAGAAACTATGGGATCCTACAGGGTATCCCCGAATGCCGGAAGCTGTTCGGGAATCTGCTCGGTATACCGGCAGATCAGATTATTATGGGAGGAAATGCCAGCTTAAATCTCATGTTTGATACAATGGCTTTCCTGTTTTTGTTCGGCACAGGCGGAAACAGGCCGTGGGCCGATTATCGGACCGTGGGACGTACCGTCAGATTTTTATGCCCGGTTCCAGGCTACGACCGCCACTTCCGGATCTGCGAAAAACTCGGCATCGAAATGATCCCTGTCCGTCTTCTGGAAGACGGCCCGGATATGAACCAGGTGAAAGAACTGGTCAAAAACGACGAGCAGATCAAGGGCATCTGGTGTGTCCCGCTGCACTCCAACCCGCAGGGTGTCTGCTACAGCGATGCTGTGGTAGAGGAACTTGCTTCCATGGAAACAGCCGCGGATGATTTCCGGATTTTCTGGGACAACGCGTACGGAATCCACCATATATATGAAGAGGTACCGCTGAAAGATATCCTTACAGCCTGTGAAAAGGCCGGCCATCCAAACCGGTGCTACTATTTTTTCTCTACCTCAAAAATTACCTTTCCGGGAGCCGGTGTTTCTCTGATCGCCGCAAGTCCGGACAATATAAAAGAGCTTCTGGGCCATATGTCCGCCCAGACAATCAGCCACGACAAGCTGAATCAGCTCCGGCATGTACAGTTTTTCGGTACGCCGGAAAAGATTCTGATTCATATGCAGAAACTTGCTGATCTTCTGCGCCCTAAATTTGATATCGTCCTTCAGAAACTGGAGGAAGGTATCGGTCAGGATTCTTCCATTGCATCCTGGAGCCGTCCGAAAGGAGGCTACTTCATCTCCCTGAATGTCTCCGACGGATGCGCAAAACGGACGGTCGAGCTTGCCGGGCAGGCCGGAGTCACGTTGACAGCAGCCGGCGCCTCTTATCCGTACGGAAAGGATCCTGATGACAGCAATATCCGTATTGCCCCGTCTTACCCTTCCGAAGAAGAACTGGCACAGGCCATGGACATCTTGATTCTATGTATAAAAATCGCATATCTTGAAAAACTGCTGGGGAACCAGCCAAAATAGAAAGGTCATCAAAAAGGAGAAATGTAATCATGAAACAGAGCTACAATCCGTATGACAATGTACTGAAGGTAGTACAGGACGCAGCTGCCATTCTTGGATACAGTGACAGCGACATTGAAGCAATCAAATATCCGGAGCGGGAACTGAAGGTTTCCATTCCGGTCCGGATGGATGACGGGACGACACATGTATTCCAGGGGTACAGGATCCAACACTCCACTTCCAGAGGTCCTGCAAAAGGAGGCATTCGTTTCCATCCGGACGTTAATGCAGACGAAGTACGCGCGCTCGCTGCATGGATGACTTTTAAATGCGCTGTTGTCAACATCCCGTACGGCGGCGGCAAAGGCGGCGTTGTCTGTGATCCATCCAAACTTTCCGAGAACGAAATCCGGGCTATCACAAGACGTTATACCGCAGCAATCGCTCCGCTGATCGGACCGGAACAGGATATTCCGGCACCGGATGTAGGAACAAATGCCGCTGTCATGGGATGGATCATGGATACTTACAGCATGCTCAAAGGCCACTGTATTCATGGTGTTGTCACCGGAAAACCGCTGGAACTTGGCGGAGCTCTTGGACGAAACGAAGCTACCGGACGCGGCGTTATGTTTACAACCTTAAATATCCTGAAAAAACTTGGCATCCCTTCTGAAGGTACAACGGTTGCTGTACAGGGTGCCGGAAATGTGGGAAGTGTTTCTGCCAAACTGCTTCATGAAGCAGGATTAAAGGTCGTAGCCATCAGCGACGTTTCCGGCGGCATCTACAATCCGGACGGTCTGGACATTCCGGCCATTTTATCCTACCTGGCCGCAGACCGCAGAAATCTCTTAAAAGATTTCAATGAGGATGGTACCACCCACATCTCCAACGAGGAGCTTCTGGAGCTCCCGGTCACCGTCCTGGTACCGGCCGCTCTGGAAAACCAGATCAATGCAGGAAACGCCGAAAAAATACAGGCAAAGCTTATTGTGGAGGCTGCCAACGGGCCAACCACCTCTGAGGCGGATGAAATCCTTGCAAAACGGGGAATTGAAGTGGTTCCGGACATCCTTGCCAACGCAGGCGGTGTTGTTGTCTCCTACTTCGAGTGGGTGCAGAACATTCAGTCCGTCAGCTGGACCGAGGACGAAGTCAACAAGAAACTCAAAGATATCATGGACGCGGCCTTTGAATCCGTATGGGATCTGACACAGGAAAAGCATACCACACTCCGTATGGGCGCTTATCTGATCGCATTGAAACGTGTTGTGGATGCGAAATCCGCAAGAGCAATCTGGCCGTAAAAAAAGCAAAATCCTCCAGAAAAGTGGAACATATAACTTTTTACATAAACAGGCGCATATATAACTGCGCCTGTTTTTTCTTCCATTTCCCGCTTTCTTCTGCTATACTTATTCTGCATTTATACAATCGTGCTATTTGCCCGGACTGGTTCGTGAACTTCCCAGTATAAAAAACCAAGTATCTCAAAATTCAAAAAAACAAAGGAGATTGGAGAATGAATGCAAGAAAAGTAATTATGGACTGCGATCCAGGAATCGATGACGCACTGGCGCTCATGCTGGCTCTTTCCCTTCCGGGACTTGACGTCATCGGGATCACAGTTGTCTGCGGGAATGTTCCCGTCGAAAAAGGCGTGAAAAACGCACTGAAAATCCTTGAACTGATGAACAGAACAGAGATCCCTGTCTATGCAGGTGAGGCAAAGCCTCTTGTAAGGCCATACGTAGACGCGATGGATACCCACGGCGGGGACGGTCTCGGAGAATCCGCTTTTCCGGATCCGGCAGGTTCCCCGGCCGAAGCCGACGCAGTTTCTTATCTTTCTGATGTGCTTTTATCAGAGGAACAGGTTTCTGTCATTGCGCTTGGCCCGCTGACAAATCTGGCCCGGCTTCTGGAACGGTCTCCGGAAGCATTTGCCCGGATACAGGAGCTTGTCTCCATGGGAGGCACTTACAAATCACACGGGAACTGTTCTCCTGTGGCGGAGTACAACTACTGGTGTGATCCGGATGCCGCCGCAAAGGTCTTTGAAGCATATGCTTCCTTGCCGGAACTGTCCGGGAAGAACATTCATATGATCGGACTCGACGTCACCCGGAAGATCGTCCTGACTCCAAACCTGATCGAGTACATGAAACGGCTTCATCCGTTCCTTGGCGGAAAAATCGAAGCGATCACCCGGTTTTATCTGGACTTCCACTGGGAGCAGGAAGGCATCATCGGATGCGTCATCAACGACCCGCTTGCTGTCGCCTATTTTGCCGATCATTCCATCTGCAGCGGCTTTGACGCCTATACAGCAGTGGAAACCGGAGGAATCAGCTACGGACAGACTCTGGTGGATGCCTGCGAATTCTGGAAAAAGCCGCACAACAGCCACATCCTGACCGAAACGGATCCGTACCGTTTCTGGCTTTTGTTCTGCTGCCGGGTGCTTGGCGCAGACGAAACGGCTGTCCGTCACATGCTTTCCCAGATTCTGACAGAGGAGGTGACGGCATGAAATTTCCCAAAAAACTGACTGTACTACAGATGTGCTTCCTTGCTCTGGCTGCCGTATTAAACATTGCCGGGGCAAATATCGCGCTTCTGCTTAGAATCCCTCTGTACCTGGATACCCTCGGCACCTTTTTGTCGGCTATGTTGTTCGGCCCGTTTTACGGAATGATCCCGGGACTGTTAAGCGGGCTTCTGACCGGATTCACCACAGATATCTATTCCCTGTTTTATCTCCCGGTTCAGCTGGTCACCGCTCTTGCGGCCGGATTCCTCTTTTACGAGAAATCTTTCAAAACGGGAAAATACCTGATTCTACTGTACGCTGTGGCAGTAACGGTTCCTGGAACGATTGTTTCCGCTTCCATCACCGCATTTCTGTTCGGCGGAATTACTTCCTCCGGTTCTTCTATCCTCGTACAGCTTTTGCACCATACAGGGCTGAATCTGACGGCAAGCGTGTTCTGTGTACAGCTTCTGACGGATTATCTGGACCGGACTGTTATGCTGTGCCTGTCTGTACTGGTACTTGGAGTGCTGCCAACTTCCATGCTGGCAGTACTAAAGAAAGGACAAAGAAATTATGGATCGTTATAGTAAAATTACCAATAAAAACCAGCGGGAAATCGTCCTTCTGAAAGCCTATCCATGCGTCTGGGGCAAATGCCGGTTCTGCGATTACATCGATGACAATTCCAGAGACAAAGAAGGCATGCTCGCACTGAACCGTGAAGTGCTTTCCCACGTCACCGGAGAATTCGGTGTTCTGGAAGTCATCAATTCCGGAAGCTGCTTTGAACTTCCAGAAGAAACACTGGAGGATATCCGAAACATCGTCCGGGAAAAGAACATCCAAAAGCTCTTTTTTGAGGCCCACTGGATCTACCGGAAGCGTCTGGATGAAATGCGGGAATTCTTTGGAATCCAGATCGTCTACAAAACCGGTGCCGAAACCTTTGATTACGACTTCAGAGAACATTACCTGAATAAACATGCGGACTTTCAGGATGCCGAAGAGCTGAGCCGCTACTTTGACTCCCCGTGCCTGATGGTAGGAATCAAAGGCCAGACAAAAGAGATGATCCGAAACGATATTGCGCTTTTAAAGCGTTACTTCAAACTCGGTACCATCAACGTCTTCACCAACAATACGACGGATGTCAAACGGGATGAGGACCTGGTTAAATGGTTTCTGGAAGAATTCCAGTATCTGGAAGAAGACCCTTCCATAGAAGTGCTGTATGAAAATACCGACTTTGGTGTCGGAGACTGATAAAAGGCTGCGCGGCGTGCGCAGCCTTCTTTTATGGCTGGATGGTACGGATATCATTTTCCCGATCTACTTTGCATACATTTCCATCACTTTCCCGATCTCCCGCTTCATCTCTTCTTTGACCCACTCCGGCCCCAGAATTTCCACCCCCTCGCCGAGTGCAAAAATCCATCCGAAAAACTGGCTGCTGACATTGACATCTACGGAAACCGTAAAGTATCCTTCCTGTCCCGGTACCATCATGACCTCTTTTCCAAACCGGTCAATAATGACTCCCGCAAGATCATTTCTGACCCGAAGTCTTACTTTCTCCTCTTTTCCGCCAAACATTCCAAAGCTTTTTCTTGAGTAGGATGCAAGATCCAGCTTCCGGTAGATCTCCCCTCCTTCTCTTTGTTCCTCTGTCATCTGAATATGGAGCATCTTATCCACACGGTAGTGCTTGATCTTCCCTGCGTCCGAATCATAGCCGATCAGATAATAGTTCTCCGCATCCCAGGACAATCCCCACGGACTGACACAATAGTATTCTCCGCCCCGGCGCAGCTCCATTTCCTTTTTTGTATTCCATTGGTAATAGTGAAAACGGATCTTCCGGTTCTCAGCAATCGCATGATGAATCTCATCCACATTATAATAGATACTTTCATTCATCGCCTTGATCCGCCCGGATACGTGGACCTGACGCTGAAGCTTTCTTGCGTCATATTCGCTCACAAAACTTTCCAGCTTTTTGATCAGTTCCCGTGATTTCCGTGCTGTAATAAATTTCGAGGACTGGATCGCGTCTACGAGAAGTTTCATCTCCGGAAGTTCAAACTGCCGGTCCACCACGTGATAGTGGTAGGACTTGCCGACCGGTTCCCCTTCCACTTCGATCCCAAGCTTCTCCAGATCTTTCAGATCTGTATAGATACTCTTCCGTTCCGCCGTCACTTCATACCGTTCCAGCTCCCTCAGGATCTCCGGCATTGTAATATAATGTTCCTCATCGGTTTTTTCCAGCATGATTTTCGCGAGATAATATAACTTAAACTTCTGGTTCATTCCTCTTGGCATCCTCATTTTCCTCCGGCCTTATGGTATATGTACCAGTATATCACAACCGTCCTCTGCTCCGCCCGGTTCTTCTTTCTTTTTCTTTCTGTCATTCAGATCCTTTTTTCGGATTTTGCAGATGACTCCGTTATGGAGCACGTATACCACCTTGGCAGATGCTGTTTCTCCGATCTTGTCATAAATTCTTCCCGCACTCATACTTTCTCCAAAAACCGTGTACGGGCTGTTCGCCACATAACCGATCTTGCCAATCCCCTTAATCTCTGCCCGGATTGCTTCTTTATCATATTCATTGTCCGGTTCTTTGATAAGTTCGATTTTCATTCCCGGTTTCAGGAAATCCTGTCCAAAATAGTGTTTCATCCCCGTAATTGTAATATAGACTTTTCCCATCTTTAGTCCTCCATATAATCGTAGTACTCTCTTTCGCTGGCGAAGAGAATGTAGCGCCCTTCGACCAGTCCCATATACCCTTTGTCCGTAACATATCCTTTCATATGTTTCACTCCCTTCGCCTTTTCTTTTTCTGATTTTATCTTAGCCCTCATGGTGTCCAATAAAAACGACTGTATAAAAAGAATCAGAAAAAGATTGCAATTTGCCGCGTTTCTGCTTATCCTATTATATGGAAGTAAACATAATGAGATCTTAAGAAGCGAGGTATGTAAAATGAAACCGATTAAAGAAGGAAAAGTACGTGAAATCTATGATAATGGTGACAGCCTGATCATGGTCGCTACTGACCGTATCAGCTGCTTTGATGTGATCCTGAACAATACGATCACAAAGAAGGGCACTGTACTGACTCAGATGTCCAAATTCTGGTTTGATATGACAAAAGATATCCTTCCAAACCACATGATTTCCACAGATGTAAAAGATATGCCGGAATTTTTCCAGCAGCCGCAGTTTGACGGCAACAGCATGATGTGCAAGAAACTGAACATGCTCCCGATCGAGTGTATCGTCCGTGGTTATATTACAGGAAGCGGCTGGGCAAGCTATCAGAAGGACGGCACAGTATGCGGCATCAAACTTCCTGAAGGGCTGGTAGAATCTGACAAACTGCCGGAGCCAATCTACACACCATCCACAAAAGCAGAGATCGGTGAACACGACGAAAATATTTCCTATGAGCAGAGCATTGCCCACCTGGAAAAATATTTCCCTGGCAAAGGTGAAGAGTACGCTGCAAAACTTCGTGACTATACCATCGCTCTTTATAAAAAGTGCGCAGATTACGCTTTGACCCGCGGCATCATTATTGCAGACACCAAATTTGAATTTGGTCTGGATGAAGACGGAAACATTGTGATCGGTGATGAGATGCTCACACCAGACAGCTCCCGTTTCTGGCCTGCTGACGGTTATGAGCCGGGACATGGACAGCCGTCCTTTGACAAGCAGTTCGCACGCGACTGGCTGAAAGCAAATCCGGACAATAACTGGACACTGCCGGAAGATGTCGTACAGAAAACCATCGACATCTATCTGCAGGGATATGAAATGCTGACAGGAAAGACACTGTAATCTTTTCAAACTTCTTTATAAACTGATAAAATGCCTCCACCCGTTCGGCGCTGCCGGGTCATGGACCCACAGTTCCATCCGGGGTGGAGGCATTGTCTGTTATATCATTTTCTGAAAGCGCACTTTTAAACAAGCCAGAAACTTCCATCCGGCATCCGGTATAAATTTCCTTTCTCCACGCTGATTTCTTCTCCCGTTTCAACATTTACAGCTACAACATACTCCAGATATTCCGGTGTCTCCGCCCACCTGGAAAAATACAGCGTATTTCCGTCCCGATAAATCATACTGTCGTTTTCTTTAACTGCAAATCTTTTTTTCTCCGGCCAAAGAATCTCATAGACCTGATCTTTCTGTCGGCTAAGTGTCAACGGGGAGGCTTCTATTCTAAGATTATAACAGTCATGGATATCTGTAAGCGGAATCTTATGAAGGATTTGTACTTCTTTTCCAGGCATAAAGGAGTAAATGATCACTTCTCTTTTTCCAAAATCTACTGCCGCAATTCCAAACCTGTCTTCATCCCATACCGGCCTTTCATAATAGACATTTTCTTTCTTTTTCAAAGGGGCATAAACTTCTCCATCCGGATAGTGAATGAAATAAATCTGATTTCCGGAAAAACCAAGGCCCATACTGATCATATCTTCTGCCTCATAGATCTCATAAGGACCGCCTCCATAATGCATTCCTACATACCATTCGTCCGTTCCCTCCGTCTGTTCCATCCAAAGAACGGGCAGCTCCAGCTTTTTCTTTTTCATTGAATCCCTCCTTCCGTTTGTGGTGTCAGTATATCGAAACCGCTCCGGAGAAACAAGGAAGCTTTCCTTAAGATTTTTTAATTTTTACCATCATAATTTTTCATACTACAGTATAAACAATATGCACAAAAAACAGTTGAGTTCTTCCCTATCTGTGCTATAATATTCCCAGAGTATGTTAGCAATACGAAAGGAGCATATTACCAATGAATGACAGAATTTCAAGAGTATTAAGCAAAATGGAAGAAAAAGGCCTGACACAGCTGATCGTATCCGATCCGCTGAGCATCCGTTTCCTGACAGGAATCATGGTTAATCCGGGCGAAAGATTATATGCTCTGATTCTCAGAACAAGCGGAAAGCACACCATGCTTCTGAACTACCTTTACTTCGTAAAGGATACAGGATTTGAAGAAGTCTGGTTCTCAGATATGGAAGACCAGATCTCCATTATTGCAGAAAATATTGATCCGGAAAAACCGCTCGGCATTGACAAAACATGGCCGGCACGTTTCCTCATCCCGCTGCAGGAAAAACTGCCTCAGCTGAAAACAGTATGGGGATCTGACTGTGTAGACGGCGTCCGCGCAGTAAAGAATGAAGAAGAAATCGCAATCATGAAGAAAGCATCCGAAATCAACGATGCTGTTATGGAAAAGGTTGCTGATTACATCAAAGAAGGCATGACAGAGAAACAGATCGCTGACTTCATCGATGCAGAATACCTCAAAGCAGGAGCAAGCGGAAACAGCTTTGATACAATCGTATGCTTTGGACCAAATGCTGCTGACCAGCATCATGAGCCAAGCGATACACGTACTCTGAAAGCAGGCGAATGTGTCCTGATCGACATGGGATGTGTATGGCAGGGATACTGCTCTGATATGACAAGAACATTCTACTGCAAATCCGCTGATCCGGAACAGACAGAAATCCACGACATCGTACGTGAAGCTGTTTTAAGAGCAGAATCTGTAATCAAACCAGGCGTTCGTTTCTGCGATATCGACGCTCAGGCAAGAGATTACATCGATGAAAAAGGATACAGCGAATACTGGAAGATCCGTCTTGGACACTTCATCGGACAGGAAGACCACGAATATGGTGATGTCAGCCCGATCAACAAAAACGTTGCTGAACCAGGCATGATCTTCTCCATCGAGCCGGGTATCTACATCGAAGGAAAATACGGAGTTCGTATCGAAGACCTTGTTCTTGTAACAGAAGATGGACATGAACTTCTCAACTCTGTAGAAAAGAAATATCGTATCGTAGGCTAGTCGAGGGCGTAAAATTTTCTGTGTCTATGGGAAAAATTCTTCTTTGATAAGAAACAGATATGTATAATTGTCTTGTCGGAACTTCTGCTTTTTGGCTGTCGAATTACTTATCTGTTTATAGTATTACCCATTTGACTCATGTTATACATGAATTTTAAGATTTTTTGCAGCACAAATAACGGCATCTGTAATCCCTTTTTCGTGGGCTCTGCCCACACCCGGCCTCAGGAATAAGCTGGGATTTTCTGGGAATACTATAAATGCCGAAGGAATAAGGGGAAGACAGGAGCGGAATAGTTTTTCATCCACTCCTGTTTTCCTTTTACAGGTATGCTGTCAGTCTCTCATCGTATAAAAGAATCAGTTGGTTCAACACTTGATCCCAGTTCCGATAACGCTGCGTCCACTTCTTTGTTACATTTCTGCTCGCAAGAAACAGCATCTTTTCAAGAGCGGTATCGCTTGGGAACACACTCTTTGTCTTTGTGACTTTCCTGTATTGACGGTTCAGCCCTTCTATGATGTTTGTGGTATACATAATTCTGCGGATATCTCCGGAAAACTGGAAGAAAGAACTCACATCTTCCCAGTTGTTTTCCCAGTTACTGATCGCATAGGGATATTTCTTTCCCCATTTCTCCTTGATCGTTTCCAATTCCGAAAGAGCTGCGGATTCATTGGGCGCGTTATAGACAGCCTTGAAGTCTGCGGAAAACTTCTTCAGATCGTTATAATTCACATATTTAAAAGAATTGCGCAGCATATGGATCACACAGCGCTGGATCTGTGCCTGTGGGAAAACGGCCTGAATTGCGTCTTTAAATCCGGGGAGACCGTCTACGCAGAAGAACAGGACATCCTGCACGCCACGGTTTTTCAGGTCGTTGAGCATTCCGAGCCAGAATTTACTGGTCTCATTCGCTCCTACGGTAATACTGAGAATATCCTTGTATCCTTCCACGGTAACTCCCAGTACAATATAAGCAGCGCGGCTGAGGATCCTGCCGTCTTCCCGGACTTTGTAATGGATACAGTCCATAAAAACAAAAGGATATACAGGGTTCAGTGGACGAGACTGCCACTCTTTCACTTCCGGAAGGATTTTGTCCGTGATTTTGCTGACCATTTCGGCGGAAAGTTCAATCCCATAAAGTTCCTGGAGCTGGTCATGAATATCCCTTGTACTCATTCCGCGGGCATAGAGAGAGATTACTTTCTCCTCAATCCCGGAAATATCCCGCTGATATTTAGGGATCAGCTTTGGTTCAAACTCACCATTGCGGTCACGGGGAACATCGATCTGGAATTCCCCGTACTGGCTTTTGAGTGTTTTGGGAGAGTGGCCATTCCTCTTATTATCGCTCTTAAGATCACCTTTACAATTTTTTTCATAGCCCAGAGTTGCATCCATCTCGGCTTCCAGAAGCTCCTGCAATATATCTTTGAAGCTGTCTTTGAGAAGGGAGTAAACATCAGCCACACTGGTAATGTTGTTTTCTGTAATAATCTGTCGGATTTGGTCTTTTGCTACTGCCATAAATAAACTCCTTTTCGATAAGAATTGTCATATCTGTAATTCTTACCAAAAAGGAGCCATTTTTTACCAAAGCCACAAAGTTTTTTACACTACCGGCTAGTCTTTTGATACAAATGCCGCTGCCTTGCAGGACATGTTCCTGAAAAGGCAGCGGCTTTCTTTTTGCACTATTATAATCCATATTCCCGATACAGCTCTTCCCGCAGCTTCTCATCCTCGGCAATCCGGCTCAGCTCCTCATCTCTTCCATCTTCCAGAAGTTTCTGACAAAGCTGCAGAACTCTCTGTTCGCCTTCTTTTATCCCTTCTTGGATCCCTTCTTTTCTTCCCTCTTTTAATCCTTGTTTTCTTCCTTCCTCCAGCCCTATTCTCTGGCTTTCTTCCCGGACTTTTTTCTCATACCATTCACGGTCGAATTCCTCTAAGATCACGTCCTCCACCTCCGAACTGTTCTTTTCCAGGAATTCTTTCAAAATATCTTTGTCAATGCATGCTTTTCTCGCTTCTGCCACTGCACTTTCAATAGGCGCCCCGTTTTTCAGATTTTCCTTTACTTCATTGACAAAGTAAGCATACTCCCATAATGCACGACATTTTTCCATCAGTTCCTTGTTATGCCCGAGATTGATATTCAGCATCACTGCCCTGCATTCAACCGCGGGTTTTTCTTCTGAAGATTCCGTTGGAAGAAATGCATCTGAAAGACATAATTCCTGGTAATCTGCTTCCGCCTGATTTCCATTATAGAATACCACATATTTCGGAACCGGTAAAGGAATCAGGGTTTTCCCATAAATGTTCGCGTCTGTCTGTTTGATATAGTTCTGATAAATTCTTGCCAGGTAGATAAATCCCCGAAGCGGCATATTGGGGTTGGGTGTACTTTGATGCTCATACAGATTCATGGTACAGAATAGAAGAAAAGAAACGTCATTTTTCATCCCTACATAGATTACGTCTTCCAGTGTTGTGATTTCAATTTTTTCCGGATCCGTGTAGTCTGTGTGATTCAAAGCATTGTACAGTTCGAGAAGATTTTCTTTTTCCCGAAAAATCATCCGAAACAATGTATCTTTATATTTTTTATTTACCGGCTTATTTTGATTTTCTTGTTGACTCATAGGCTGTTTCCTCCTGAATGTAGAATTGCGAATTGATGTGTAGTGTTGATGACGTTCTTCCCATTAGATGTGGATGAACATGTTTGATTTGCTTTCCCGAAATGAAATCCGTTACCGACACTTTTCAGACCAGGTAAATGGTAATCATTAACATACCACAGAAACACTAAAGATGCAAGTCCTCTTCCGATACGTCCTTAATTGCAGAAAAGGGAGCACCTTTTGCCGTTTCCGGCGGCAGTCTGGTGCTCCCTGTGTCCCAAATTAAATTTTCTTACTTTTTATTTGATCAAATCCGGTCCGATGGCAAGGACGTCATCCAGATTCAGATCGGTCTTCGGCTGTACATCAGCCAGTGCTTTCATGGTGATGACTGAAAGCCGGCCGCTTCCGTTATAAAGCGGTTTGTCACCCCGGTTTGCAAATGCGAGGTTTACATAAGCGGTTCCATCACCGTAAACTTTATTGACTGTCAGATCTTCCATCGAAGCAACTGCGTCTTCCCGGCTGACAGATACAAATTCCAGTTTTGCCGGGTCATAGTCAAGCACCTTTCCGAAGGCATTGATGTTTTCCGCCTCTTCTGCCATTACGGTGATTGTAAAGGTTTCTCCTGCTTTAACCGTTTCTTTTTCCGGTACAAGGAGAATCTTTCCGGATGCAGTTCCGGTCTGTCTGGTGCCTCCGTCCAGCTGGAACATGGTGTATGCATAATCGTATACATCATAAACACCGTTCATGTTGATATCTCCGCCTCTCTTCTGAATCTGATCCACGAAGTTGGAGCCGTCCTTGATTGAGGTACCGAGATAGTTCTTCATGTTTGTGTAATCTCCTTCGGAGACTTCTTCATTCTTGTTTGTACTTCCCACAGCAAATGGTTTCGTGCCGTCTTTTCTATAAACAGGAAGTTCGTGCGCCGCAAAGTAATTTCTTAAAGACTCTGTCACTTCCAGTTTCAGGAAACGTGCAAGGACACCGGCAAGCGGTACGGTCTGTACATTTTCCTCTACATCCAGATCCGTATTGTACGTCCATGCATCATGTTCGTCTCCGTTCCACTCCAGTTTCCAGTGGACTCCATCCATACTGGAGTAGACGTTCATCCGCTGTACCGTACCGCTTCCATAGCTGTCACGCGGATAGTATTCAAATTTGTCCAGCTCGTATGCCGCACCAAAATCGTAGATGAACGGGATCTTCTGTCCTGCCACATCGTCTGCCGAGAAGAAGAGACCACGGAAACTGTGATCTGTAGCATATTTCAGCGGACCGGCTTCATCGCTTCCGTCAAACGTTACTTTACCTGCTGCTCCGATTTCATTTCTCCACGGATCAGACAGCGTCATTGTCCGAACCTCGCCGCTCCATGCAGAATAGCCCTCTGCATTTCTGGAACGAATCTGGTAACTGTGTTCGGAATGATAATCCAGATCATCGTGCAGATAAGAATCTGCGTCTCCCATCGTATAAAGCTGTCCGTCTACCAGCATTTCGTAACTGGAAGCACCATCTGTCTTTGTCCAGCGGAGCCACATGGAGGAGGCTGTTTTCTCCTCTTCTGCAATCGTAAGCTCCGGTACGGAAAGCGCTGGATTTTCCTGCTCTTTTCCTACTTCCATCTCACAGACAAATCCCTGGATTTCCACGGACTGTTCTACTGCTGTCACATCCACTTTAGGAAGCCGGATGTAAAGCTTCGGTGCCGTCCGAACTTCATCTGTCATCTTTGCAAGCTCTTTCTCATCTGCGGATGCAAAAGTACGAAGTTTTGGAGCTTCTTCATAGTAATAAAGTGCCTCGCCCGCATCCGGCATCTGGTTTTCCAGTGTCTGTAAATCTCTGGCTTCTCTTGCTTTCAGAGTCTCTGCTCCGTTCTTTACAAGCACCGCATCCGGTTTTTGTGTCAGATGGACAATCCATGTTGTACTACGGTTTGGTTCATATCCTTCATAAGTTCCTTCGGACCGTTCTGCCGTCAGAACTGCCTTGTCTCCCTCTACTTTAGATGTGTACCGGGTAGAAACATGATCCCCGTAGGAAACATGGTCGATCGTTCCGTATGCTTCGTCTTCTTCTGTCTCATTGGAAATATATTTTCCGTCATCCTCGTATACGGTATATGTCGTTTCACCTGCCGGCCATACTTCAACGATTCTATGTTCCTTTTTCACTGCATCCGGCGTATTGTTTGCTTCGTACATCGGCAGAATCGCTCCCTGTTTTACAAAGACAGGCAGCTTCCAGAGCGGAACATCAAAGTTATTTAAAACCTGCCCGCCCTGATACAGTTCTCCGGTCAGATAATCTACCCAGATCTGCTCCGGATCCGGCAGATAAATATGATTTCTTACATCATTTCCCATCTCGTCTCCTGCCACGTTCTGGTAAACCGGCGCCACCAGAATACTGGAGCCGAGCATAAACTGATACTGCATGGAACGGCTGTATGCATACTCATCATCCGGATATTCCAGGAACATCGCTCTCACCATCGGAAGGCCTGTATCCTCATTTCCGGTTTCCAGATTGGATGCGGACACCGCGCAGGTATAAATATACGGCATCAACATGGATTTCATCTTCATATACATCCGGTTGATTCCGGTATACGGATCACCGAAAGTAAACGGTGCTTTCATATAGCTTCCCCATCCGTCCATGTTGAGCATCTGCGGTGTAAAGGATTTCCACTGGTAATCTCTTGCCGCAATCAGCGGTTTCCCGCCGAAAATTCCGTCCATATCACTTCCGATATTCGGGTTTCCGCTTAAGGAACTTCCAATGTAGGTCGGGATGTGGAAACGGATATATTCCCAGTTTCCTCCGGTCTGGTCACCACTCCATACACTGTTAAATCTCTGAGAGCCTGCCCAGCCGTCCAGAGAAATGATGTTCGGGCGGAAGTTCTCTGATGTTGTGACAATGTCGTACGCTGTCTTGACTCCATTTAACTGGAAGGAATATCCCGGTCCGACCCATGCCACGTCCGTTTTCAGCGTAGTAGCGCCGCCCCTGGTTACTTCCTTACGGAAATCACGGAGCAGATGCCAGTAGGTCTTCTCGTCTGAATCCGGGCTTAAGTTGCTCTCTGTCCACAGTCCGGACGCCACACCTCTTTTGTTGGCGTACTCTGTAAAGCGTGCCAGATTTTCTACATTGGCGTCCACTGCAGCGATACGCTCTTCGGAACTGCTTCCATCTTCCAGAACGCCTCCCTGTACATAGTAGCCATTCTGACCGTATCCTCCGCCGTATCCGTCGTTTGGCAGGAAATATCCAAGCGGCATGTCATACTGAAGATATTTGTCCAGTACAGCCCTTGCAGAATATTCATACGGAGTATCGACATTTTCCGGGTAGTTCTCCACAGCCACTGTCGGCATTTCTCCGTTTAACGACTCGGAATGCTGTCCCTCGGAAAGCCGGTAGCCGGTTGCCATTCCACTTTCATAATGGGTGGTTCCTTCGTTAAGGTGAGACTCGGTTCCCTTGACATTCCATGCCTTATCTCCCGCTTCCTCTGACCAGGCATCCCTGTTGTAGCAGTTCAGGTGGCCTTCATAGAATCCATACTCCGGAAGCAGCAGCGGATTTCCGGTTACATGGTAGTAAGCCCGAAGCAGATCCATGACGATCTGACGGCCTCCATCTCTTTCAGTCACAAAATAATACGCACTGAAATGGTGCTCTTTGTGGGCAGCCGTAACCACATCCGCATCTGACTCACCGAAATCATAGAGTCCGTCTGAGAACGTATTTCTCAGCACACCATATCCGCCTGTCGTATAATAAAATGGATTCGGAGATGCCACACCTCCGTCCATCCATGCACTTTCATTGACAATCTGAATCTTCCGGCCTGTATGCACAAACCGGCCGTTCTGTGTTCCGCCGCCGTAGAAATGCTCATTTTCCCCGCGCAGAAGTGTCTGAACCGTTTCTTCTGAAGTAAATTCCAGAGGCTTTGCCTCCTCCATTACCTTTCGCTCTCCTGCATAGACCGTCATCAGCGCTTTCTCTTTATCGAACATAATCCTTGTTCTGCCGCACTGTACTGTGACAGATGACGTGTCTTCCAGAATCTCTGCCTCCGGCTTTGTGTAGGCGTCCGCCTCATCCGGGTACTGCTGGATCTTTGCCGTATGAGCCTCATCTCTTGGAGCGGCATATTCCGGAAATGCTCCATCTGTACTTACATCGTAGCGGAAAATCGATTCTTCCAGAAATGTAATCTTCCCCTTGATTCCTTCCTGAAATGACAGATATACGATATTGCTTCTGTCCGCATCCTTCTGAATGACGGATGCCTCACTTAATGTCCCGCAAAATGCGTTCTTTTCCTCACTCATTACAATCCTCCTTTGACACAACCAGAATGGTTATGCATGATGCCTTAAAATTTTGTAAATTCATTCTACCAGAACAGACAAAAAAGCGCTATCACTGAGCGCTTTTTCTGTCCAATATTACAAAAAGATTGTACTTATGTATAAATATATAAAGTGATTCCATCCTTCAATCTCTGAAGTCCGTCTTTTAGAACCGCCCTCGGGCATGCAATATTCATTCGAAGAAATCCCTCTCCTGTTTTGCCGTACTGGATTCCGGACGACAAATACAGCCCGGTCTCTTTCCTCAGAAACGCAGCCAGTTTTTCCGAATCCTCTGTAATTTTCCGGCAGTCAATCCAGAGAAGATACGTAGCTTCGGAAGGAACCAGATGAATCTTCGGGATCTCTTTTTTGATAAATTCCACCGCAGCCTGTTTATTTTCATATAGATAGTCTCTCAGTGCATCCAGCCACGGGCCACCTTTCTGGTAAGCCGCGACTGCCCCCGTCATGGCAAAGACATTCGGCTCCGCCGCTTCATCCGTATTCAAGGCCCGCCAGATCTTATGACGCAAAGTTTCATCCGGCACCATCACAGCCGCTGTCTGTAGCCCCGCCAGATTAAATGTCTTGGTAGGCGCAATACAGGTAATACTGTTATTCCTGCACTTTTCCGAAACCGATGCAAACGGGATATAGGATTTTCCAGGATCCGTCAGTTCACAATGAATTTCATCCGAAATGACCACCACATGGTATTTCCAGCACAGCTCTCCAATCCGCTCCATCGTCTCTTTCGTCCAGATTTTCCCAACCGGATTGTGCGGATTACAGAAAATCAACATAGTCGTCTGGGGATCAGAAAGCACTTCTTCCAACGCTTCGAAATCCACATCGTAACATTCTCCATCATAGGAAAGCGGACACTCTACAACATATCTTCCATTATTTACAACCGAATTGAAAAAAATGTTGTAAACCGGTGTCAGAAGCACGACTTTCTCCGCCGGAGTCGTAAGTTTCCGAACCGCACTGGAAATGGCCGGCACCACGCCGGTACAGAAAATCAGCCAGTCTTTTTCTATCCGGAACTGATGGCGCGTCTCCCACCAGTTCTGAATTGACTCATACCACTCATCCGGGATCAAAGTGTATCCAAAAGCACCATGGCCTGCTCTTTTCTGAATTGCATCCCGGATCTCCGGCGCCGTTTCAAAATCCATATCCGCCACCCACATCGGAAGCTCATTCCCGGCAACGTCCCATTTTACAGACAGAGTTCCACGCCGGTTAACCGGCTTATCAAAATCATAATTCATACCCTGTTTCCTCCTGTCCTGCCCGATTATGCACAAAATCGATCCAGCTTTTCTTCAACCGACTTGCAGCAGATCCTGGTCTTCTCCGGGTCAATCCTGTCTTTTTCAATAATCAGTTCTCCGATCTCATCCGCGCAGATCGTACCGCCGGACGGATTCAGGATACTGTCCACCTTTCCATGAATTTCAGCATCCACAGTCGAATACTCAAAGGCCAGCGTCGTATTCAGCAGACGACAGTTCTTCATTACAAGATTGTCGATGTAACACATCCCCTGAAGACTCTCGATTGTACAGTTAATCAATGTCAGATTTTTCGCATTCCATCCCAGATACTCTCCTGAAATAAAAGAATCATAAACTGTCACATTCTCACTGTTCCAGAACGCATCTTTCGAAAGCATCTTGGCATTTCGGATTTCCATGTTTTTCACACCGTCAAAAGAATAATTCCCTATCAGCTGGAAATCGGACAGCTTCATATTTTCACTGTTCATGGCAAAATAATCACCCTTTGCCGTAACATGTTCCATTGTCACATCACTGCAGTTCCAGAAAGTCTCAGCCGCATTCGGGAATGTCACATATTCCAGATGCACCCCCTGACAGCGCCGGAAATTCTTCGGCGCCTCAATGACCGCATTTTTCACCGTGATATCATTTGTATACCATACACCCGCTCTCGCCATCTCAAACCATGTACAGTCCTCCGCATAGATATGATTACAGTACCAAAGCGGATACTTCCATTTAAACATGCTGCCATAAAGCCTGATATCACCACTCTCCTTTAACGGCGACTCCCCATCTGTAAAAATTGTATCATAAACATCCGTATGCTCCGCATGAAACAACGGCCTTTCCCCTGTCAGATACGCCTGCTTTACTAATTCTCTTTCTGCCATGTTCCAAAACCTCCTCACGATCTTCTTTATAAATACCTGCTCCTGGATAATACCCAGTCTCCTTACTAAACTAACTATAGAACGGCCAAAACAAAATAGCAAATACTTATGTACTATGCCTTTTCATAGCTGAAAGTTATGGATATTTTTCGGGGGACGTGTTCCGGCGTTTCGGAACCTGTCCCCGATGGAAAAAATCTGACAATTCGGTTTTGGCCTTATTTTATGCGGGTTTTGAGACTTTTTTGTCCATTTACGTCGTGTACCTGTGCACCGGAACACGTCCCCGATAAAGCGTATAAGATAGTAATTATTTATAGTTTATAAGGATTTATAGTTGAAACCTATTCTGCTTCGGGGTATAGTATTTGTAGTGTTTTATAGTATGTTTTAAATTTTGTATAGTTTATATTTTGTGTGATAAGTCTGATGGAGGAATGTGTTTATGGAGCTTCGTGTTCTTCAATATTTTCTTGCGATTGCAAGGGAACAGAGTATTGTTCATGCTGCCGAGTCGTTGCATCTTTCACAGCCGACGCTTTCTACGCAGATTAAAAACCTGGAGGATGAGCTTGGTAAGAAACTTTTTATCCGGGGTGGTAAGGGTTCCCGGCGGATTACGCTTACAGAAGAGGGGATGATTCTGCGTAAGCGGGCTGAGGAGATTCTCGAGCTTGTCCGAAAGACGGAGTCTGAGATCTCTGCTTCTGATGATGTTCTGATCGGTGATATTTATATTGGTGCCGGTGAGACTGACGGGATCCGGCTGATTGCGCGGGCGGCAAAGCAGATGCAGTCGCGTTATCCCGGCATCCAGTTTCATATTTCAAGTGGAAATGCTGTGTTTGTGAGAGAGTCTCTTGACAGGGGACTGATTGATTTTGGAATTGTTTTTGGTCCTGTAGATCTGACGAAATATCATGCTTTGAAAGTTCCGGTACGGGATATCTGGGGTGTGCTGATGCGTAAGGATTCGCCTCTTGCCGAGAAGGAATCAATCCGGAGAGAAGATCTCTGGGATCAGCCGTTGATCGTCTCCCAGCAGGAGTCCAACGGCGGCCAGGTGCTGCAGTGGTTGAAGCGGGATCCGGCTGATCTTCGTATTGTAGCCACCTACAATCTGATTTACAATGCTTCCCGGTTGGTCGATGAAGGGCTGGGCTATGCGTTTAGTTTTGACCATCTGATCAATACGACCGGAGACAGTACTCTTTGCTTTCGTCCGCTTGATCCGGCACTGGAGATAGAGATGTCAATTATCTGGAAAAAGTATCAGGTGTTTTCCAAACCGGTGGAAAAATTTATTTCTGTCCTGCGGGAATCTCTTTCTCTGGATGAAGCATAGGTTTCTTCTCCATTTTCCCCGCTTTATTTGACAATTGGATGTATTCTCTTTTATAATATAACTATTACATTTGTAAGATTGAAGGGAGGAATCTGTTATGACCCGTTTGCCGCAAATCTCCGAGGCGGAATTTGAAGTCATGAAAATCGTGTGGCAGCGTGCCCCGGTCAACACAAATGAAATCACGGAATGTCTGGAGAAAACGACATCCTGGAGTCCGAAAACGATTCAGACGCTGATCAAGCGGCTGGTCAACAAAGGTGCTCTGACCTACGAAAAGCAGGGACGTATCTTTGTCTACACTCCTCTGGTCGGAGAAAAAGAATATATCGGACAGGAGAGTTCTTCTTTTCTGAAGCGTTTTTACCATGGGGATCTCACCGAAATGGTTTCCTCTTTCCTGGAGGAGGACCGCCTTTCGGAAGAAGACCTCGATGAACTGCGTGCGCTTTTGTCCGGAACATCAAAAAAAGGAGGCCGCTGATCATGGAACGTTTTATGATACATTTTCTGTTCTGCAGCCTTCTTCTTTGTGGAATCATCGGTATCTTTTTCTTTCTCCGGACAGTATTCAAAACACTGCTTGTCGGACGGATGCGGTACCATCTCTGGCTTGTGCTGCTTATACTGTCTGCCATTCCGTTTCTTCCGGGTCTCCCTTTTAAATTTTCCGGAAATATTTTATGGTCTTTCCTGCCGTCAAACCATTCTTTTTCATTTCATGCTGTATCCGGAACAGGCCAGAATATGCAGCCTTACGTTGCTGCCGCCGGATGGATGAATGATTTCACGGAATCTGTTACACAGAGAACGCCGTCTTCTCTTTGGGGTTTTCTTTTTGCCGTCTGGATTGCCGGCGTCCTTTTTATGGGAATCTTTCTGATCCGTTCTGCACTTCGTCTCCATGCACTGAAAAACGCTTCCCTTCCTTTGCAGCATGAAAAAGCAAAAGCGCTGTATCAGTCGTGTCTGGAGGAACTGCACATCCGGCGGAAGATTCCTGTGTACAGCAATGCCTTTTTAAAGTCTCCGGTTATGGCCGGGGTCATTCGTCCCGGCATTTACCTTCCGATTCACCTGATCTCTGATTATCAGGAAAAGGATCTCCGGTATATTCTGCTTCACGAACTGTTTCATTACCGCCACCGGGATTCACTCATCGGACATCTGATGAATCTTGCGGGTATGGTCTACTGGTTTCATCCGCTGATGCGCCTTTCTCTTCACACCATGCGGGAAGACCGGGAAATTGCCTGCGATGCTTCTGTGCTGTCCCTGCTTGATGAAGCTTCCTATACCGACTATGGGCAGACCCTCATCCGATTTGCCCGGAAAACATCGCTTCATCCGTTTCCTTTTACAGCCGGACTTGGAGAAAATAAAAAACAGATCCGAAAACGGATTCTTTGCATTGCTTCCTACCAGAAGCCTACACCCTTTAGGCGATTCAAAAGCGGGTGCGCCTTTTTCCTGATCTGTCTCCTTTTGTCCGCATCGGTTCCCTTTCTTTCCTCCGATGCAGCGGCAGAAAATGCGGCGCTTCCCGAAAATGGAGCTTCCGGTACTTCATCTTCCCTTTCCACCTATTTCCAGGGCTATGAGGGATGTTTTGTCCTGTACGATATGGAAGCGGACGACTGGACCATCTACAACGAATCCCTTGCCCGCAGCCGGGTTTCACCGGATTCGACCTATAAGATTTTTGATGCCCTGTTTGCTCTGGAAGAAGGAGTGATTACTCCGGAACACAACTTTCTTCCACAGCCGGATGAATCGTATCCATTTGAAGAGTGGAATCAGGATCAGACACTGCAAAGTGCAATGACCTCCTCCGTCAACTGGTATTTTCAGAATCTGGATCATCAGATGGGCGCATCCGTCCTGCGTTCCTACCTGCATCAGATCGGCTATGGAAATGAATCCCTTCAGGGAGATCTTTCTTCTTACTGGATGGAATCTTCTCTGAAAATTTCTCCGGTGGAGCAGGTGCAGCTTCTTGCTTCATTTTATTACAACGACTGGAATTTCGATCCGTCACATATTGAAACGGTCAAAGATGCTATCTGCCTTTCCTCATCTTCGGGAACTGCCCTTTATGGAAAGACGGGAACCGGACAGATAAATGGGCAGAATATCAACGGTTGGTTTGTCGGTTTTGTAGAGTCTTCCGGGCACCCGGTCTTCTTTGCATCAAACCTTCGGGGCAAAGATGCAGCCGGAAGCGCAGCAGCATCCATCACCCTTTCCATCTTATCGGATCTGGGGATTTATTCTGATGAATCCCTTTAAATTCACGCAAAATGAAGCGGACAGGATTTTTTACTCCCTGTCCGCTTCTTCCCACTGTTTTCCAAGCCGGTACTGATATTCCGGTACTTTAGCCAGTTCCTCCTCGGGAATCTCATTTCCCAGATATTGGAATGTCCCGTCATCCGAAAACTGCACGGTGAGTTTATGGGTCATTGCATTGTCATTGCACGCTGCCATGCACACCGCCTGCACCGTCAGTTCCACTATGCCGTCCCCCTTTTCTTCTGCCTTTACAACTTCCGGAATGGAAGTTCCGAACGTAGTAGGGGAATAATTTCCGGTTCCAAGCCGTACCCACAAATAGGTTCCTGTCTCTGCATCGTATTCTGCACAGGCCCTGAGTTCATCTTTCGTCACCGGAAGATATTCCATGATCAGACTTTCAAATTCTTCCGCCTCGATCCCGTCCGCATACCGGTCATAATCTATGATCGTTCCATATTTCATTTCATAGAATGATTCAAATACTCCATTGTAATCCAGTCTGGAAAGATCGGACGTATTCCAGTTTGAACAAAGTAGATTATTTCCCTGATATCCAAGTGCCAGAACACACTTCCTGGAAAGTTCTCGGTACGTTTCTTCCATGGGCCGGATCCGTATCATGGTGGATGCGTCCACGACTTCCGTAACTTCCGGCGGCTGCGGCGCACACAACTCGTAGGAAAGCCATCCTTTTTCCGTGTAGTTCCACCATTTCACCCTTGTATAGGAAGTGGAAGAAATGACAGGTTCCCCGTCACCGCTCCACTCGGAAATGGTATCCACCACATACAGGTCTTCCCCGTCATACTCAAACTCCGTCCGGTTCAACCCGCCGCTGGACTTCACCTTATAAAGAACCATCGTTCCCTCTTTTCCATCCTGACAATCTGCCAGAAAGTCTTCCATCGTTTCATAGTTCTCCATTGTCGAATAGGCATCCGCGCCGGTTACCGTCAATCCGTCTTCCTTCAGCACCTCCTTCAGGGCGACAATCTCCTCATCGGATAATACTCCATCGGATGTATTCCCTTTATCCATGTTCTGATACTGACTGGAAATCAGCTCCATTGCCGCACTGCACTCTTCTTCTGCATCTTTCTTCTTTTGGGTATCCAACGGCAAATTATATCCCTTTTCCCACTGTTCTGTCTGCTCTGTTGCCTCAGCTTCTTCCCCTTTGCTCTGGCTGTTTTCTTTTCTGTCTCTGCTCAGCATGATGCTGCTCAGACCAATCAGCAGAATCAGGAGAACTATAAGCATAGCATATTTCCTGTAAATTTTTTTACTCCCCATAGTAATGTTTCCACTCCTCCTCTGTGAGCCTTGGCTTATACCAGAAACTGGTCATCCCTTCCTCCCTGGAAATCACGCGGTTGGATACATATTGAAAGTTCCCGTCTTCCATCGGGCGCACCACCAGTTCACTCTTCATGGCACAGTCCAGCATTTCCATCTTCCATACCGCTTCCACGGTAAGCTGAACCGTTCCATCCTCCAGTTCTTTATATCCTGTCACTTCCGGATACGGCCCGTATGGCGAGCCTCCATCATAACGTCCCCGCGGGCGGTAAAGAAAGGTGCCGCTCTCCGATTGATACTTCATATGGTCCCGGATCGTCTGCCTGCCAAAAGAAAAATAACTTTGCAGGACCTCCTCAATTTCTTCTTCCGGCACATGATATTCTGCCCCTTCCTTTGCTTCATATGGAACAATTTCCCCATATTTTGCGCGGTAAAGCCGCTCATACAGGTCATAAAAATCCAGTTCTTTGCTGTCCTGCTCCGTCCAGTCGGTAATCAGCAGATTATTCCGCTCATATCCGACAGATGCGAGATAGGTCTGGTAAGCCTCCCTGCATGTCTGATCCAACGGCTTGACCCGGAAGGCTTTTTGCCCCGGAGCGCCGTCGTATCCTGCCGGACGGGATTCTTCAAAAAACAGATATCCCTTGTCCGTATAATCCCATGAGGCCGCTTCAAATTCATGATAATAATAGACCTCCGGGTTGTCGTTCTCCCACCGCAGGGAAGATTCCGTCACATCTATGTTGCCATCCTGGGTCTCCAGATCATAGCGGATCCAGCCGCCTTCGTCCGTTACACAGAAAAACACCACTGAGTCTTCTTCTCCTTGTTCTGCGCTTTCGCAGAAGTCCTGCACCTGCCCGGGATGTACCATGTTAATCTGATTGTCCGTGTCAACCGCCGCATATCCCTGCTCCCCGATGGCCTGTATGATCTGTTGCTGAAATGCCAGCGTATCTTTTTCCCCTCTGCCTCTCTCCTCTTCGTAAATCTCCCGGAATCCCTCCGCAAGCTGTTCGGACTCCCTGGAAATCCTCTCTTCTTTTTTCTGTCTTTCTGTTTTTTGCTGATTTTCCTGCCTGTATCCGTCCTCTCTTTCCACGGCAATACTGCACCCCGCCCCGGCAAACAGAAGAATCCATCCTGCAATCATCCACTTCTTCCAGCTCAAGAACTTCTCTCCTTTTCCATCTGTTACCACTGTAAAATATCTTCCCGGAAATGCAAGAATCTATCTGCTTTTCTTCCTTGTGTCTTAATATTACACTTGTAAGATTTTAAAGTCAAGAAGATTTCAACGGGCTGACTACGAATATTTCGTAGCAGCCCATACCTCTTTTAGTCCTCTTCCCTTATTTGGATTACAGGCGTGTTCCTCTCTCCGGTCTGCTTCCGCACCCATTCCCGGATTCTATCCGCGGAGATCCTCTTTTCTCCAAACACTGCCCGGTCCGGTCTTGCTAAGCATTAGTTTACACGATGGGACTCCTTTTTTCTTGACCGGATATGTGCAGTTCCATTTTTATTCTTTGTTCCAGCGAATGCCAATGCTACACAACAGCAGTGCAAGAACCAGAATCACCGCAAGTGGAATGACGTTCTCCATCCATCCTCCCGCTTCTGTCATCAGGTAATATCCCCATGCAGCCGGAAACGCATTTCCGATGACCTGCAGCACGTTCGGGAGCAATTCTTTCGGGAACAAAATGCCTGACAGAAGGATTGACGGCAGAAAGACAAGCATCGACCACATGGAGGTCTTACTCTGATCTTTCACCATCAAACCGATCACGCCTGCCACGTTGATCGTAACAACCAGAAACAGTACCAGTGAAACCACATATGCCGCCGGATGTTCCGGAAATTCCGCGTCAAAAAACAGTGGCGCAGAAAAAAAGAGAATCATACTCATGCAAAACAAATGTACAAACGCAGAAAGACCTGTCGTAAAGAATCCAAGCCACTCCGGAACCCCGTTGGATTTGTAAACCTGCCGGATCTTGCTTCCGTAGATTTCCACAAGAGAAGGTGGAACACCGATGAGCGCACCCATGGAAACGCCAAACACGGTCATGGACTGGATCAGTGTCTCCTTGGCTTCCGGCATGACAGAAGTAAAAATGCCTCCCATCACCGCAAAAAACAGAAGCGGTACCAGATAGCAGGTAAGCAGAAGCGTCCGGCTCCGGATATCCATTTTCCACTGGAGCGAAACTCCGTAAAAGAATGCATTCATCTATCATTCCCCCTTTGTGATTTTCATAAAGTGTTGTTCCAGCGATCCACGGTCCACATGAAGATCCAGAATCGCCGTCCCCATCTTCCGGTACTGTTCCAACAGTTTCATCAGATCTGTTCCAATGTCTTCTGATTCGAACTCTTCCGTGCCATGTTCTGTCCGAATCGAAATCCGGTACTGCTTTCCAACCTTTTCACCAAGTTCCTCTACCGTTCCGAGAAATACAAGGCTGCCCCCATTTAAAATCCCAATCCGGTCACAGAGGCTTTCCACTTCTGCCATATCATGGCTTGTCATTACAATGGTCTTTCCATTTTCCCTCAGCTTTCGGATCAAACTATGAAGTGACAAACGCCCTTCCACATCAAGTCCTGCTGTCGGTTCATCCAAAAACAGGAGATCCGGATCCCGTATCAGGGCAAGTGCCAGGTGGAGCCGCCTCTTCTGTCCCGTTGATAACTGATAATACTGCTTCTTTGCAAATTCCGGAATGCCAAGTTCCTTCAGCATTCCTTCATCCGGCACACAGTGATTCCACTTTGCAAACAGCCGGACCGCCTCCATCGCCCGGATATGCTCCGGCAATGATGCCGACTGCAGCTGAATTCCGGTTTTCCCCCGGACATTGATCTGTCCTTCGTCATATGTTCTCAGCCCCTCGATGCATTCCATGGCCGTCGTTTTACCCGCACCATTTATCCCCAGAATTCCAAAAATTTCCCCCTGATTCACACCAAAATTCAGACCCTTCAACACCGCATGTGTTCCGTAACTTTTCTTTAATCCACAAACCCGTACTGCTTCTGTCATGCGTCTCCCTCCTGAAACGGATTCACCCCCAGACGGGAAAAATACACATCCAGCACCTGTCCGACATACTCATTGGCCATGGCCTGTTTTTCCTGCCATTTCGGATCTGTTCCTTCAAATTTCCCAATTTCCACCAATTTGGAGAGCATACTCAAATCCCCTCCGGTAAATTCCGTGATCATCTTCCAGTAAATCTCGGCAAAGTGCTGTCCCTGCTCGCTGTCGGCCGGAACTTTCGCTATGTAAAGCCGTATCGCTTCTTCCTGCAGCTTTTGAAACCGGTTCATAAAATCCGTTCCGCTTTCCCGGTCAAAGCGGCTTCGGATGTGCTCCAGTGTCTGATCATCAAAATGCTTGATCAGCCAGTAATATTCGTTATCCATCTGTAGGTTTACGATAATATCCGCATACTTTTTGAAATCCACCTCCTGCATCTGAAGCACTTCTTCCCGCAGAAGTTCAAGCTCCCTTAATGATTCGGACAGAATTTCGATTTTCCGTCTCACTTCATCTGCCTGCTGTGCCAGAACATCCGCCACCTCATCCGGCGTATCCAGCGGAATCAGGCGGTTTTTGATATCCTGCAGGGAGAATCCGAGCTGTTTCAAAGATAAAATCTGGTGCAGACGGATTACATCTTTATCTGTATAAAGCCTCCGCCCGCCTTCACTGATGGAAGAAGGCGAAAGCAGTCCTTCTCTGTCATAGTGCTGTAATGTCCGGACTGTGACATTCATCTTCTTTGCCACTTCCCCGATGGTCATAAATCCCTTCGGTACTGCTCTTTGTTTTTCCATGTCCGTGTCACCTCCTGCTCCTAGTATACTTCATGACGTAACGTCACAAGCAAGCCCCTTTAAAAATTTTTTCTTGACCGCAGATCCCGTCTTATGATAGACTGGTGACTCGGAAAATTCAGGTCTTTATTGGAAACGTACATTCTCCCGAATGAATAACGAACAACACGATTTTTCTGCTGATTTATTATTCATTCATAAGGAGGATTTTTTTATGCCAAGAACCAAAAAACAGGAACTCATTTTTTCACTTCTGATGGTATTTTTCATGGTTTATGCCATGGTCTGCTACAATATTGCACTGAACATGGGCGGAATGAATTATGCCGTATTCGGAGCAGCATTTCATGAACTGATCATCATGTACCCGATCGCTTTTCTTCTGGACTTTTTCTTTGTGAGCCACATCGTAAAAAGAACCGCTTTTAAAATCGTAGACCCGGAAAAAGAAAATCCATTTCATCTGGTGCTGGCGATCTCCGCTATTACTGTGATGTGGATGTGTCCGCTGATGAGTCTTGCGGCTACACTGCTGTTCAAAGATGCAGGAATCAACGTGATTCCGGTCTGGATCCAGACCATCGCGATGAATTTCCCGATGGCATTCTTCTGGCAGATGTGCTATGCCGGACCACTGGTAAGATTCCTGTTCAGAAAGATCATGAGACAGTCATAAAACAGAAAAAGGTACTGAGTTCAAAAGAAAACCCAGTACCTTTTTTGCTATTTTACCGGAAACCGCCCACAGGACTTTTTCTCCGGACAGTAATTTAAGAATTCACATTTGGGCTTGCAATAATGATCTATAATCAGCTCCCATTCCCCTTCTTGACATTCCCGCCCTGCCGCCGTATAGTCTCTTATAAATACCAGATCATGGAGGAAATCAGCATTGAAACAGAATCAGCATCTTCTGACAATCAGCGAATTTTCCCGTATTTCGGAAGTGAAACGGAAAACACTGATCTTTTACGATACGATCGGCGTCTTCTGCCCCAAATACACTGCCCCAAACGGTTACCGCTACTATGCCCATGAACAGATTTATGTGATCTCAATGATTCAGATTTTAAAAGAACTGGGGATTCCTCTCTCGAAAATCAAAGACTATACAGCTGATATCACACCCGGACATGCCCTGTCCTTTCTGAAAGAACAGCAGCAAAACCTGACTGAAAAAATCCGAAGCCTCCAGTCTGTACAAGGTATGCTGGAGGAACGGCTCGTCCGGCTGGAGGAGGGAACATCCATGGATACCCGTAACGTACAGCTCCTTTCTTTTGAGGAAACACTGATTTTTCAGAGCACACCCTTCGAAGCGGACCGGCAGGCCATTCCGGATGAAATCTGGCTTGATTTCTATCTGCACTGCAAGCAGAACCACGTCACCTTCGGTTATCCCGAAGGTTATCTGACTGCCAGAGAACAGCTCAAAAAACAAGAGACAAAAACTGTCTCCCGAATTGTCGCCTTTGTAAAGGATGCTTCCCTTGCAAACGCCAGCATCCCTGCCGGATTATTTGCGGCCGCCTGCGGTCCGGGTTCTCTGGAGGATACGGATTCCATTTACGAGCGGCTCTTTTCTTTCATTCGTGAAAATCGGCTGGAAATCATCGGAGATGCCTGCGAGGAACGTCTCATTGACGAAGTCGGAAGCTCCGAAAAAAAAGGACAGATTACGAGAGTTCGAATTCCAGTCCGTTGTTTCAAATGATTAGAAACTTCGGGATTCCATTTTCCGGCTCTTTCCACAATAAATGGACGATCCCTTGAAATTTGAGTCTTTTCAGAGTCTCAATCCTTCCTGGAATCGTCCCATCTCTTTAAACATCATGATTTATGCAAAGCATACTACTGAAAAAATGATTGATGCAAACATAAATAAGAGTCCGCCTATTCGCATAAATGCAATATATAAATCCGTTGGTTCTCCATCTTTCACAGTAAAACAATTTTCTATTTTCCAAAGCAGCTTCGGATTGATTAACATAAGCAAGCCTAAAAGGAATAAAATGACCGGCCAGATAAAATTGGTATCCTTCATTTCCCACTCTCCCGCAAATGATTGTATTTCTCACAGAAACAGCGCCTACTCCACATTTGAAAGCCTTTCTCCTATACAAAGGTTTATATAAGAAAATTATAATGGATTTCATCATACTGCGTCAACAGGCGGAAATTCTATCTGATTACCTATCTTTTTGTCCGACTATCGTTTCAGCATGGCCGCCATGCCCGGCACGATCTCTTTGATCACAATTCCGGATGTATTGACGCACAGATCGAAATTCAGCTTGTCTCCACATTTGTGTCCGGTATAGAATTCATAATATTTTGCACGCTTTTTATCAATACCGAGGATGTGCTGCTTTAATTCCTTGTCTGTCATCTCTTCCTCTTCCGGAGCCTTCGCACGGCACCTTGCCATCCTGCTTTCCATATCCGCATAGACAAAGATCCGCATCGGCCGGTATTCTTTCAGGATATAATCCGCACACCGCCCGACAATCACGCAGTCCGATTTCAACGCCATCTCTTTGATAATCCGAAACTGTTCCTGAAAGACAGCCATGCTCTGCTCAAACACCGGGCTGACCGCCGGATAAAAGCTCCTTCCGATATGAATCGGGAAAGAAAAGGACGGCCGGTGTTCTATCACCGCCTGAACGTACTGTTCCGACAGGCTGGTGCGGTTCGCAATCTCGGTAATAATCTCCTGATCGTAGTAGGCAATCCCCATCTCCTCGGAGAGCCTCCGGCCAAGTTCGCGCCCGCCGCTTCCAAATTCACGTCCAATCGTAATGATCCGCTTCATACTCATTCCTCCTTCACGCTTAATTTCTTTGTATATTTGATCATCTCACAGATGACATAAACCGCAACTACCAACTCCGTAACCGGCATCGCAAACCAGACGGCATTTCCGCCCGCTGCGGCCGGAAGCACATAGATCAGAATTCCGCTGATGACAAGCCCTCTTGCCACCGAAACGATAAACGCTGTCCTTGGCTGCATCAGAGCCTGGAAATAATAGGTGGAAAAGATATTCAGCGGCAGCAGCAGGAAGGAAATTCCATAGCAACGGAAAATCGTCGGCGCAATCGCAAGAACTTCTTTCGTCGGGCTCATGAAGAAACGGATAAACTGTTCCGGGAAAAAGATGCAGAGCCCCGTCCACAAGATTCCAAAAAAGGCCGCCGTTCCAAGCGCGTACTTGAGCGTCTGGCGGATCCGTCCGCCCTTTCCTGCTCCAAAATTCGTGGAAATGATCGCTGCGAGGCCTGTCCCACACTGTAGGCACAACACTGCGCGAAGGTACTGATATTGACCATCACCCCGTAGACCGCAAGCGCGTTTGTTCCGAGGTAAATCACAATCTGACGGTTGAACAGGATCGTCAGAATTCCCATCGCCACATCGATGAAAAAGGTGGAAAATCCCGTTACCGTAATCTCCTTTAATTTCCACAGAAGCCGCGTCGGCTTCACAAGGCGGAGTGTATTCTTCTTCGTCAGGAAATGGGTCAGCATGACAAGAAAGCTGATGGCAGAGCCGATCGCTGTCGCAAGTCCGGCACCGAACGCACCCATATCACACGCAAACACGAAGAAATAGTCCCCGAAAATATTGAAAATTCCGCCGGCAAGCACGGCTCCGGTAGCAAGGGCCGGATTCTTGTCATTCCGCAGATAGGCCGCCAGCATCTGGTTAAACAGAAAACATGGAATAGCCGTTTTAATCGGGCGCACATATTCTCTTGCAAGTGTCAGCGTATTATCCTGCGCTCCGAATGCAACTAAAAGCTGTCTGTCAAAAAAGATAATTCCCATCCAGACAATTACCGCAAGGATCACCGAGCCGATCACCGATGCCGTGAAATACTCGTTGGATCTTCGTAGTTCTTCCTCACCCCCGCTTTTTCCCCGGATCATACTGAAAAGAACCGATCCGCCGATTCCCATCAGAAGTCCCAGACTGTAAATAATATTCCAGACCGGCGCCACCACCGCAAGGGCAGCCGATCCTTCCGGCCCATGGTACTGCCCCACCATCGCCATGTCAACAATCGAATAGATCGATGTGATGAGGGCACTTCCAAATGCCGCTGCCAGATACTTAAAATAAATCGTTTTGATTTTCCCGTTCAGAAAATCCATCCTCTCATCCCCCTGTTCTGAATTGTATTCTCATGAAAAAAGCCGGATAAGAAACAAGTATCTTAACTCATCTCTTATCCGGCTCATCATTTCCTCTGAATGATTTCCCCTCCGTAGACGGACATTTCAGACCGCCCCTTATCCGGCCGGACACAGTCAGCGCTGTACCAGCCCTCCGAGAAACTGTAAGTAGTTTAACATGGGCGTGGAGGAATTGTCAAATATGGAGCTTCCTGTGTACTTATGAAAATCAAGCTAAAATATTAGCCATCCCTTGCTTTTTTTCCCATTTTAAGCTAATATATTAGCTATGATTAATTACAATTTTTTAACCAAAACACCACGGGAAATCGATCAGCTCATTGCGTCGCGCATCCGCAGCATCCGTAAAAGACGCAAAATTTCACAGAAAAGACTGAGCGAAAAATCAGGAGTAAGCCTGGGGTCTGTGAAGCGGTTTGAGCAAAACGGTGAGATCTCGCTGATTTCCCTCACCAAAATTGCAATCGCACTGGAAATCGAAGGAGAGCTGGAAGACCTGTTTGAGGAAGTTCCTTTTCTCTCTATAGAGGAGGTGGCATATGCCAAAGATTGAGCGTCTTTCCATTTATCTCCGAAATCCATCCTGATACAAAAACGATCCCGGATCCGCCATAACCATTACGGCGAACCCGGGATCTTCATTTTTCTATTCTTACATAAAACTGCTGATCAGTCCAATCAGGGCGAGGCACCAGAGAACTGCGGCTGCCACAAGAAGTGCCGGGCTTGTCCGTTTTTCAACGATGCTTCTTGTCTCTTTGTCATAGAAAAGTTTCATTTCCCTTCCGACTTTGTAGACATTCGGACGGCTGGAATTGTAGCTGCTGAGGAAAATCTTTTCTTTTCCGTCCAGTGTGCACCGGATCAGCGGATAATAAGACTCTACCGGCTTGGAAAACCTTTTATTGTCCCCGGTCCGGTAATAGAGAACATCCACAATTTCTCCCTGAATTTCTGTCAGGTTTCTTCCCCTTTCTTTCATATAAGAGAAAAAGGTAATGCATCCGGCAAGTATAAGAAGTACAGTCAGTACAAGAGATCCTTCTTTCTTTCCCGCATTCTGGTAAACTACCGGAAATACAGCAAGTGCCATCCCGGCGAAAGCTATCAATATGGCAATGCCAAGCGAGATGGATTTATTACTGACCATCGTGATCTGTCCGCCATTTTGCATCAGCTGGATTTCTTCTCCCTTTTCGTACTCTGTTGTACTTTTTATCTTGTGGTTAAATGTCTTATTCTGTGTTCTGCACTGCACCTGAAGTTCATAATAATGCTGGATCAGCCGGTCCTCTTTATCTCTTCGTTCCACCAGCTTTGCATTCAGAACTTTTCCTTTGAAAACCATACCAGGTCTTTTCATTCTGAAATGTCCCCTTATGTTGGTCGTGCCAAGAACAAATACCGCTGCACCGATCAGTACAAGCACGATTGTCTGGTAAGTAAAAGATCCCATAGCCTTTTCTCCTTTGTTATATTTCCGAAAAGAATCCGCCGTCTTTCAGGCATGTCTCATAGGACGTAATCACAGGATATCCGCTTCCGGTTTCCTGCATATCATGTTTCCGGTTTTCCGGCGCCGGATGATACCAGATCCCGTAAAGTCCGCTTTTTTCTGCGCCTTCCACATCCTTTTTCAGGCTATCTCCGATAAAAACACATTCCTCTGCCTTACATCCGGCCTTCTCCACACAGAGCCGGAAAAACTCCGGCGACGGCTTTTCCGCTCCTGCCTCTTCGCTTGTAACGATAAAGGAGAGCTGATCCAGCACGCCCAGCTTCTCCAGCTTTTTGAACTGGATGTATGCTGTCATATCCGAGCCGATCCCGATCCGGATTCCCCTGCTGCCAAGATCAAGAATAAGATCCTTAAGCCCCGGTTCCGGCTCCATCACAGCCAGAAGTGTATCCCAGTATGTATGATACATCTCCAGCGCTTTGGTCAGATCTACGTTTTTCATGGATTCCAGAAAGGTCTGGAACCGGATCAGCCGGTTGTGTATCGCTGAGGAATTCGTTCCAAGGCGGTCCAGGATGAGCTTCTGTGCTGCAGAAAGCCCTTCCTTCATGGAACCCGGTTCGAGAGAGAGTGCTTGATTCCCATACCGGAAAAGCGCCTCCATTGCTGCTGCATGCGCGCGGTCAAAATTATACATGGTATTATCGATATCAAAGATCACTGCCCGGATCATCCTGCCTCGCCTCGTTTCCTTTTCATTTTTTCCTTTTAGTTCTGTCCGTAATATGCGTTTGCTCCGTGTTTTCTGTAGTAGTGTTTATCCTGAAGATCCTGCGGTGCCGGTTTTACTTCCGGATTAATCATCTCACAGCGGGCTGCCATCTTCGCCACTTCTTCCAGGACAACGGCATTGTGTACAGCCTCATGGGCATTTTTGCCCCATGTAAATGGCCCATGGTTCTTGCAGAGTACCGCCGGAACAGCCTCGTAATCTTTCTCCTTGAATGTTTCTACAATTAAAAGGCCTGTATTTTTCTCGTACTCATCAAATTCTTTTCCTTCCAGACAGCGCGCACATGGAATTTCACCATACATGTAGTCTGCATGTGTCGTTCCATAGCACGGAATTCCTCTTCCCGCCTGTGCCCAGCTTGTTGCCCACGGAGAATGGGTATGAACTACGCCTCCGATGTTCGGGAATGCTTTATAAAGCTCCAGATGTGTCGCTGTATCGGAAGAAGGGTTGTATTTTCCTTCAACTTTGTTTCCTTCCAGATCCATTACAACCATATCTTCCGGTTTCAGTTTGTCATAATCCACGCCACTTGGCTTGATTACAAAATACCCTTTTTCCCGGTCAATCGCACTTACATTCCCCCATGTGAATGTAACCAATCCATATTTCGGGAGATCCATATTTGCCTCGTAAACAATCTGTTTTAATTCTTCCAGCATTTTTTATTCCTCCGTAATCGTATATAATACTACTTTGTTAATCTCGCGGTTTGTCGATACAATCATCCCTTTTTTATAATATCGATTCCGCTTACTTTCAATTATACCATTGTATATAATTTTTTGTCATTATTTTGGGGATGAATGATCTTAAAATGAGCAGGAATCTTCCTTTAAAAGTATTTTTCCTCAAGTGCCAGAAGATCTTCCGGACCTTTTGCTTCTTTCAGTTCCTCCACAAGTTCTTCATTTGAAAGCATCTCGGCAAGTCTTGACATATTGTCCAGATGCTGATCCGTATTGCAGGAAGCAAGTGTGAAAAACAGAATGGCATCCTTATCATGGTCAGTCGGATCAAAACTTACCGGCTGATCCAGCTTCATAAAGGCAATCTCTGTCTTATGTACGCCTTCTGCAAATTCCTGCGAATGTGGCATCGCAAGCCCTGGCATGATTACAATGTAGGGACCATATTTTTCGACACATTTGATAAGGTCTTCTTTATAATTTTCCTCCACTGTTCCGTCCGCTTCCAGAACTTCACAGCTCATTCGGATTGCATCTTTCCAATCTTTTGCACTCTTTGCAAATTTATAATGTTTCTTTTCCACAAATTCTTTTAACATCTCTCTGACTCCTAGAATAATACTTTGATTTACAACCAGCTCTATCTTCTGCGTCCCTATGTAGGCGCGAGCTCATAAGTCCTGTCTCCCTTTAATTTTCCTGCAGAAGACTGGAAAAATCATGGAAATATCGTTCCCGTTCTTCGGTTGTCATCTTCACCAGTTCCTCAAAGCGATCCATGCTGATATATCCTGCCGAAAATAACAGCTCAGTATACTCTTTTTTGGAGAAACCATATACTTTCTCCCATTCACAGATTTTTTTCATACCATAGTAGTAACAGGTAAAGTATCCCGGGGAGTTCTGATGTGCCCTCACCTGACCTCTTGCTGTCACCCAGTCAAATCCAAGTTCCTTTTCATAAAGCTCAATTACTTCTTCCAACGATGCACCATAGTAAAAAAGCATTAGATCGGCACAGATCCGCACGGAAGCATGATGCCGCCGGTATGCGACAAAGAGCGGGAAGAACGGATCTTCCGAGAAGATATCCTGGAATGCGCGCTCGGTCCGAAGGCAGGTCCCTTCCAGAAGCGGCACCAGCTTGGCTCCGATTTTGACCGTCTCCGGCGTCTCGTCAACCACGGCCCTCACATACTGTACATGGTGCCCCGGATAGGCTTCATGGAGAGTATTCATCCGGATCCATCCGTCCGTTACATTCTTGTAGTTGTAAACATTCAGAAACATCTGTCCCACAAGCGGCCGGATACTGAAATCTCCGCCTTCATATCCGCCCCACGGGTAGGAATCTTTGCAGCACTCCGGCACTGGTAAACAGATACACGTTTCATCCTCCGGAAGCCGGACATACTCATGGGCCAGCGCTCTGGTTCGTTTCAGATACTCGTTTGCGCGGTCCAGCATCTCCTCCGGAGTATCGCAAGGGCCTTCGTATTTGAACAAAATATCATTGACCTCTTCCATTGTATCCGGCACCGGTTCCGGAATATCTAATTTCCCGGCAATTTCGAAAACTTCCGCTCTGGTCTTCTCGATCTCTTCCCGATACCAGGACAGGAGCTCATCCAAAGACACTCCCATCTGTTTTTGCAGAATGGTCCGGTAGGCGTCCGCATCCATCTTTATCGTCTGCTTCAGGTCTTCTTCCACTGTCTCCGACGCCGGCGCTTCTTCATCCCGAAGGACAGCCGCCATTTCTTTCAGAACGGTCTCCGTCTTCATCAGCGCCTTCTCCAGCCTTTCCATCTGTCCGTCCTGGAAGGAAGGAAAAAACCGCTTCAGGTCCGTCCGGTACATCTCTACCATTCTGCTCTCTTTCCGGAATTCTTCCGAAAGATCTCCCGTGCTTCCTTCTGCCCTTGCCTGAATCAGTTCCAGCACGCTATCCTTTGCCTCACAGATCTCACGAAGATAGTCCGTCAGCCCCTGACACCGTTCCTCGTCCGGATGCCGGTTCAGCCGGGAAGTATTCTCGATTTCCCAGTGCACACCCAGGTGATCCGCCTCCGGATGCTCTTCCTTATCACGCAGTGTATATTCCAGGGAATCCAGAAAATCCTGAAAATGATGTTTTACCATGGAGAAAACTCTGTCCGGCTCCTCCAGAGCATCCGCCCTGTCTCTCAACTCCGCCCACCTGCTCCATGCCTGTTTCATATGCTCTTCTGTCGGGAGGAACAGTCTGCCTCCCGCCTGTCTCTCATCCAGCTGAAATCTGGATAACAGTGCGCAGTCCCTGTCCAGCTCCCGGTACTGCCGAAGCAGTTCCTCCTGTCCTTTTGCCATTCCAGTCACTCCTTTCCGCCTGATTGATCGGTTTTATGATCTTTTCTCCATCTTAGCACAGCATTTACGGTTCTTCAATACAACACAAAAAGGGACACTCTCTGAAAGTCTGCACTTTCAAAGAGTGTCCCTGATTACTTTATCTTCTGTCTCTTAGCTGAAAGACTGCTCTGTACGGTTAATGATCTCATCCTGAAGCGGTTTATCCAGGTTGCGGAAGAAATCACTGTATCCTGCAACACGAACAATCAGATCTTTATAATCCTCCGGATGTTTCTGTGCATTGATCAGAGTCTGGCGATCCACTACGTTGAACTGGATATGGTGACCATCCATCGCGAAGTAAGAACGGATCAGGTCTGCCATATGATTGAGGCCTTCTTCGCCTGCTACAACGTCCGGTGTAAACTTCTGATTCAGAAGTGTTCCGCCTGTTGCAAGATGATCCATCTTGGAGCAGGATTTAATAACTGCTGTCGGTCCGTTTGTATCTGCGGATTTTTCCGGAGAGATACCTTCGGATACCGGTTTGTGAGCTTTTCTTCCGTTCGGAGTTGCAAGGATGACATCTCCGAAGTATACATGACAGGTTGTCGGCAGCATATCGATGCGGTATTCTCCGCCTCTGATATTCGGACGTCCTGTGATGGTGCTTCTGTAAAGCTCGAAAATATCCTGCATGATATCATCTGCGTAATCATCATCATTACCATATTTCGGGCTGTTGTCATGAACCATCTTGTAGATGGAATCATATCCTTCGAAGTCATGTTCCATTGCTTCGATCAGCTCTTCCATGGTGAAGTTCTTCTTGTCGTAAACATTGTATTTGATTGCAGCAACACAGTCAGTAACCGTTCCGATACCTACACCCTGAATGTAGCTTGTGTTGTATCTTGCTCCACCTGCATTGTAGTCTTTTGCCTTGGAGATACAGTCGTTTGTTACAACAGACAGACATGGTGCCGGCATGTTTTCAGCATATAATTTTTCAATAACATTGTTTCCACGGATCTTAACATCTACGAAGTACTCAAGCTGTTTCTTAAATGCAGCCCATAATTCGTCAAATGTCTTGAAGTCTTTTGCGTATCCAAGCTGAAGACCAAGCTGCTTTTTGCTGTACTCATCGTATCCGTTGAACAGCGTCAGCTGGAAGATCTTCGGAATGTTCAGGTAACCTGTCAGGATATAAGCTTCGCTTCCCCATGCTCCGGTCTCTACACATCCTGAGGATCCACCGCGTCTTGCATCCGGCAGACTCTTTCCTGCATTAAGGAGCTCTGCAATCTGAGCCTCTGTGTTATAGAATGCCGGCTGTCCCCATCCTTCTCTGGAGATTTCACATGCTCTCTTTAAGAATTTTGCCGGTGTCTTCTTGCTGATAGTTACGTTGGAGTTCGGCTGAACCAGTCTCATCTCATCCATGCAGTCAAGGATCAGATAACTTACTTCATTGACACCGTTACGTCCATCCGGTGTTACCCCGCCTGTGTTGATATTTGCGAAATCGGTGTATGTTGCACTTTCTTTCAGTGTGATACCAACTTTTACAGGAGCCGGCTGATTGTAGAATTTTACCCACAGACATTCCAGAAGCTCTTTTGCTTTCTCATCATCCAGAATACCGTCGGCAACATCTTTCTGATAATATGGATACAGATGCTGATCCAGTCTTCCCGGGCTGAAAGCATCCCAAGGATTCAGTTCTGTCGTAACTGCAAGGTGTGTAAACCAGTACAGCTGGATTGCCTGCCAGTATGTCTGCGGCTTGTGTGCCGGTACAACTTCCAGGTTTGCAGCAATCTGAAGCAGCTCTGCCTTTCTTGTCTCGTTTTCTTCTTTTTCTGCCATTTCAAGAGCAAGTTTGTGATAACGCTCTCCAAGAATAATGACAGCATCGCACGCGATGTCCATCGCTTTCAGCTCTTCTGCTTTATCCAGAGCTTCCGGATCATTGATGTAATCCAGAGCATCCATTGTCTTTTTGATTTTCTCTTTATAATCCATGTATCCGGTTGTGAATACCTGCTCGCCTCCGCATGTATGTCCAGGTCCTCTCTGCTCCATGAACTCTGTGAACATACCTGCTTCATAGCAGTCATGCCATTCCGGTGTCATCTTGGAAAGAAGCTTTTCTCTCATGCTTCTTCCTGTCCAGTACGGGATAATCTCTTCTCTCTGAAGCTTCCGGTCTTCTTCTGTTGTCTTGAAGGATACCAGATCTCTTTCGCTCATGACGATCATATCCTCTTCGCTGTGGCAGCAAAGTTCCGGGAATGTCGGAGATGCCTGAGGATCTTTTCCTTTTTCACCAACGATCAGTTCGCCGTCTCCAAGATATAATGTCTTCTTGGAAAAATATTCTTTCAGAGTCATCGCTCTCATAACCGGAATTGAATATTTTCCATCGTTTTCTCTGTAAAAGTCTGTCTCGATTTTTGCTCTTTCCAGGTCAATATGAACCGGAGTAGTTACACTGATCTGTCTGAGTTTCTGAATTCTTTCATTCATACCGCGAAGTTTTGCCATTTTTCTAACCTCCTATTTTGGTGTTCGTATATCCTGCATTGATAAATATAGCCGCCAGTGCTTCCATCTCTTCTTTGTCTGGTGCATGCAGGTCAGTGCCTTTATATTCCATATCCAGCTTTCTGTATTTTCCGCTTCCGGTATCGTGGTAAGGCAGCAGATTGATCTGAGCCGGATGGATATCATGTTCCTGAAGAAACGCGATGGTTTCTTTCATGTTCTGTTCGTTTCCGTTTACCTCTTTGATGGTAGGAATCCGGATATAGATTCTGGCGCCGTCCTGAGAAAGGCGGACCAGATTTTCAAGTATCAGTTTATTGTCAACTCCGATGTACTTCTTATGAAGCTCCGGATCCATAATCTTCACATCATAAAGGAATGTATCTACATAAGGAAGAATCTTCTGAAATCTTTCATAAGGAGCATATCCGCATGTGTCGATGGTAAGCGATATTCCCTGACGGTCCAGCTCTTTGGCTGCCGCGAGGACAAAATCCATGTCCACTGACATCACTTCACCGCCCGAGAAAGTAACTCCTCCGCCGGACTGTTCGTAAAACATCTGATCCTTCATGAGTTCTTTAACCAGTTCTTTGACTGTATACTCATATCCGACGATTTCTCTTGCGGACGCCGGACAAACATCTGCGCATTTTCCGCAAAATGTACAGGACAGTGAATTCCATACCGGCTTGTGATCCTCCATATGGATCGCACCATTCGGGCAGGCCGCCGCGCAGGCTCCGCATCCTGTGCATTTTTCCCTGTCCAGCTCCATCTCTCTTTCAAACCTCTGGGTCTCCGGGTTATGGCACCATACACACTTCAAAGGACATCCTTTGAAAAATACAGTTGTACGAATCCCGTCCCCATCATGAATCGAAAATTTCTGTATATTTGTGATATTTTTCATGATTCTCTCCTGTCAGTTCTCCCTCTTTGAACCTCAGTTTGAACTTTAGTCTAATCGTTAAATTAAATGTACAACAATGTTATAATTTTGTCAATAGAGAATGAAAAGAATTGATAAAAAAATAACATCTTTTACATCCAGATGCGCAAATTATCCCGTGACTTACTCCGTGGAACGTGGAATCTCGTCAATATATTCAAGATATTTCCAGACCCACTCCTCCGTATACTCCCGGGCAGCAACTTCCAGGGCATTATTGTAATACTCCTCTTTATCTTCCTCCGGCGCAGTATAATGTTCCGACGCGTTTTTGAAAATATAGGCATCGGCGTACATCCGAAGCGTATGATCGTCCTCATACTGGTCTTCCCAGTTCACACTGTCCGCTACCGCCTGTGTGTATGCATGATTGACCTCATGCAGCAGAATCTCAATCATTCTCTCTCTGGAATAGTACCATGCCTTGCTCGTAACGCTGATCATCTGGTCTGCTTTGGAGTAGTATCCATCTCTCTCGCTTTCCGCTTCATACTGCTCCACCTCCACCGTTGGCGGCTCAATTCCCCAGTACCGGCTTTCCAGATCAACAAGATCCTGCCACAGTTCCTTTTTCTCCTGATTATCCAGGGTAATATAGACATCCCCCTGCCACATGCTCAGCATACGTCGGTTCTCATCCCATCCTCTGTCACCATAAATTTCTGTTGACACTTCCTGGACTTTCGTTTCTGCAGGCGTTGCCCTGCTCATACCGTATCCTAGAGTTCCCAGAAAGGACAAGGCTATCAGGACGGAAAAGCTTTTGTAGATGATCTTTGTCCACAGGTGGCCTATTTTCCTGCCGTGGTATTTCCGGATTACGACCTGTGTAAGCAAAGTCAGGTATGAAGCATATTCTTCTGTAAAAACAGCTTCACCAAACAACAGCCTTCGTATTTTTCTCATTTGTACTCCCCTCTTCTCTCATCCTTATACACAAACAGCCATGACGGTTCTCTGGCAGTACCATCATGGCTACTTTTTTATCTCTTAGACAGAATCAGCGCAAAACTATTCTTAGATTTTGCTTCCCACATATTCCTCTACTTTCTCAATTAACTCTATCGCTGTGGCAATCTGCTCTTCTGCCTCTTCTCTCGTTGCAAGATAGAAATCATCATAATCGCTCGCATGTCGGATTTCCTCCGCCTAAGCAATTCTTCTTCCTAAAGTTCTTGGAAAGATTTCTGTCTTTATATAATTCTTATTAAAATTTGCAAGAGCGTCCTTATGTCTCTTGTAAGCATTGCCATCAAGTGCATGTATTGCTGAGATAGTATGATAAATTCCGTAGTAGGCCCTGTTGTTCGCTCCTCGGTATTCTCCCGCTTCCAGAAGTATTTTGGCCGATTTTACATCACTCTTTGCAGTTTCAATGCGATACAGAACCAGATCCCGTTGCGATCCCTTTTCGTTATGCTGCATCAAACAGTTTTACCCCCTCCCTTTCTATATTTGTGTAAAACGGATATACGTCCACCCACTTATTAAAATGCTCCTTATTCTTGACTATCGGCTTGATATCCAGATCATAATCCATGTTAAAATCATAGGTCATGCCCGACAATTCATGGCGGTATTTTTTTATGTCCATATCGCTCAAATCCAAAAGCACCATAATATCAATATCCGAATTTTCCGTATAATCTCCTCTCGCATAAGAACCATATAAAATAACCGTTTTTAAATGCTCTCCATATATTTTACTGAGCAGTTCCACATACTGCTTTACCAAATCACTTGTTACTGTCGGCATATCAACACCTTCTCTCCTTAAATTCTCATAGGCTCTGACAAACCTTCTCTAACAACTACTTATATTATACTTGGTTTTGTTCTGTTTCGACAGGCTTTTTTGCTTAGTTGGTTCAAAATCCCGTGACACAGATAACACAAACAGCCATGACGGTTCTCTGTCAGTACCATCATGGCTGTGTTTTATCTTTTATTCTATTCGCTCTTAGTAAAGCTTTGCTCCTGCCGGAATCTTATCGTCTACGATCAGTACATTCAGTCCTTCTCTTCCCTCTACAAGGTGAGTTGCTGAAATGATCATACCGCAGGAATCAATTCCCATCATCTTTCTCGGAGGCAGGTTGACAATCGCAATCAGTGTCTTTCCTACCAGCTCTTCCGGCTCATAGTAATCATGGATACCGCTTAAGATCACGCGGTCTTCCCCGCTGCCGTCATCGAGAACGAACTTCAGAAGCTTCTTGCTCTTCGGCACTGCTTCACACTCTTTGACTTTTACTGCACGGAAGTCGGATTTGCTGAATGTTTCAAAATCAACCATATCTTCAAATAACGGCTCTACTTCCACGTTGGAGAAATCGATATCAACTTTCACCGGTGCAGTCTCTGCCGCTGCCGGTGCTGCTTCTGCTGCTGACTCTGCCGCTTTTCCTGCTGTCTGAGCTGCATTGTGCGCCTCATTCTTTGCTGCGCCCTGTGCTTTCATTGTCGGGAAGAGCAATACATCACGGATGGCTGCGGAATTGGTGAGAAGCATACACATTCTGTCGATTCCAAATCCGATACCACCTGTCGGAGGCATACCGATTTCCAGTGCGTTGAGGAAATCTTCGTCTGTTGTGTTGGCCTCTTCATCTCCCTGTGCCAGAAGCTCTTCCTGCGCTTTGAACCGCTCTCTCTGATCGATCGGGTCATTCAGCTCGGAGTAGGCATTTGCCATCTCCCAGCCGTTCATAAAGAACTCAAAACGCTCTACATAGTCCGGATTTCCCGGTTTCTTCTTTGTGAGCGGAGAAATCTCAATCGGGTGATCCATGACAAAAGTCGGCTGGATCAGGTGCTCTTCTGCGAATTCTTCAAAGAAGAGGGAGAGGATGTCACCTTTCTTATGGCGCTCCTCATATTCTACATGGTGTTCTTTTGCAAGCTCTCTTGCCTGCTTTAATGTCTTTACTTCATTCCAGTCTACGCCTGCGTATTTCTTAACGGCGTCTATCATGGTGATACGCTCAAACGGCTTGCCGAGATCCATCTCAACTCCGTTGTAAACGATCTTTGTTGTTCCAAGTACATCCTGCGCCACATGGCGGTACAGGTTCTCTGTCAGATCCATCATACCGTTATAATCGGTATATGCCTGATAGAGCTCCATCAGAGTGAACTCCGGATTGTGGCGGGTGTCCAGACCCTCGTTCCGGAATACTCGTCCGATCTCATAAACACGTTCCATTCCGCCGACGATCAGACGTTTCAGATAAAGCTCCAGAGAAATACGAAGCTTGAAGTCTTCGTCCAGTGCGTTGAAATGTGTCTCAAACGGTCTTGCCGCCGCTCCGCCTGCGTTTGCCACAAGCATCGGAGTCTCAACTTCCAGGAATCCCTGAGAATCCAGGTATTTCCGGATGCTGCTCAAAATTTTAGAACGTTTGATAAATGTATCTTTTACCTCGCGGTTCATGATCAGATCCACATATCTCTGTCTGTATCTTGTATCTGTATCTGTCAGTCCGTGGAATTTCTCCGGAAGCACCTGCAGACTCTTGGAAAGCAGCTGTACGCTTTCTGCATGAATCGAGATCTCTCCTGTCTTTGTCTTGAAAACAGTTCCTCTGATTCCTACGATATCACCGATATCAAACTTCTTAAAATCTTTATAGTGGTCTTCACCGATATTGTCTCTCGCAACGTAAGACTGGATGTTTCCTTCCAGATCCTGAATGTTGCAGAAGGACGCTTTTCCCATCACACGTTTCTGCATGATACGTCCCGCTACGGAAACTTCTTTATTTTCCAGTTCCTCAAAATGATCCTTGATTTCCTGGCTGTGATGTGTCACATCATATTTTGTAATCAGAAACGGGTCCTCTCCTCTTTCCTGAAGCTCCGCCAGTTTCTCACGGCGCACCTTTCTAAGCTGATTCAGATCCTGATCCTGCGCATTCTTCTGCTGTCCTGCCACTTTTTTCACTCCTTTTTTCTGTCAGACAGATATGTTCTCCCGTACCGTACGGTTAGATAGAACGCTCAATCTTTAATACTGTATATCTGATATTTCCGGCCGGTGTCTCAACATCTACAACATCTCCGACCTTCTTTCCCATCAGAGCCTGGCCTACCGGAGACTCGTTGGAAATTTTGCCCTGAAGGCTGTTTGCCTCTGTGGAACCTACGATTTTGAATTCAATCTCTTCATCATATTCGTCGTCATGTACCAGAACTGTACATCCAACGTTAATCTTTTCCAGATCTACTTCTTCTTCTACAACAACCTCAACATTTTTGAGGATTTTTTCGAGTTCATCGATCCGGGCTTCAATATCTCTTTGTTCATCTTTTGCTGCATCGTATTCTGCGTTCTCTGACAAGTCGCCCTGCTCTCTTGCCTCTTTGATCTTCTCGGCAACTTCTTTCCGCTTTACGACCCTTAAATTTTCAAGTTCATCTTCCAAAGCTTTCAAGCCCGCATAAGTCAATATTGTTTTCTTTTCTTCCATCTTGTTTACCTTCCTTACATAAATGAACTAGTACGCAGCCGGATCTGCTGCAAAATGGTATGGAATATTCTACTTCCGTAATTTCAATATTATACATAACGCATCCCAGCATGTCAAGATTTCTGCGGGATTCCTTGCACTTTCCTCACTATTTCCCAGGCGTTTCCAGGCCCTACAGACGGTCATTTAAAAGTGCTTCCAGTTCCTCATAACTTTCGGCATGATTGATCTCATCCCGCAGTTTTGCGGAATTCGGAAATCCGGATGTATACCACGCCACATGCTTCCGCATTTCCCGGATTGCCGTGTAGTCTCCTTTGTACAGGATCTGAAGCTTCGCATGGCGCAGCATCATCTCCCGCACCTCATCTGCCGTCCGCTTTGCCGGCTCTTCTCCCGTCTCCTCGTAAGTAATCAGATCGCGGAAGATCCACGGATTTCCCTGGGCGGCACGGCCGATCATGATGCCGTCGCAGCCGGTCTCCTGAAACATCCTCTCGGCATCTTTCCCGGAAGCCACGTCGCCGTTTCCAATTACCGGAATGGATACCGCCTCTTTCACTTTGCGGATAATCTCCCAGTCCGCATGTCCGGAATAATACTGTTCCCTCGTCCGTCCGTGCACAGCCACTGCGGCGCCACCGGCATCTTCGATGATTTTCGCGATTTCTACTGCGTTGACATGGTCATCATCAAAGCCCTTCCGGATTTTCACCGTCAGCGGTTTTTTAATTGCCCGGGAAACTTTCGATACAATCTCATGCACCAGTTTCGGGTTCTGCATCAAAGCGGAGCCTTCACCGTTCTTCACAATTTTCGGCACCGGACATCCCATATTGATATCCAGAAACGCAAACGGAAGCTCCTCGATCCTCTTTGCGATTTCACTCATGATATCCGGATCCGATCCAAAAAGCTGCAGCGATACCGGCGGCTCTTCCGGATGAATTTCCAGAAGGCTTTTCGTATTTTTATTTCCATATAAAATAGCTTTCGCGCTGACCATCTCCATACAGAGAAGGCCCGCTCCCATTTCCCTGCACAGAAGGCGGAAGGGAAGATCCGTCACCCCCGCCATCGGCGCCAGAATGTAGCGGTTTGCCAGTTCTACGTTTCCAATGGTTAATGTTTTCATACGTTTTCTTCCTGATCCTCCTGATCCTCCTGCTCTTCCAGATCTTCTCCCATGAAGAAGACTCTGTAATAGAGCTGAAGTGACTGAAGCAGCTCCTCCTTTGTTCTCTGAAGTTCCTTGATTTTCAGAGCGCTTCCGATATCGTCAAACATCGGATCGCCCTCTTCTGACGTAACTTCAAAGCAAAGGGAACCATCCTCTTCGTATACAAGCGTAAGAATTCCGCCGACATCATGGACATAGAGAACACACATAATCTTCAGTTCGTCCTTGATATGATCCGGAAGATTATCAAAATCCGGATTCAGATAATATTTTTCTTCATATGAATTTGCACCGCACAATACTACTTTTTCTTCGTACATCCTGCTTTTCTCCTGACATTTTATTTTCTATACATAGCCGTACACGCCGCGGACAGACACTTCCCCGGATGAAATCTCACAGATCTCCCCACTGTCCTTTTTCACGATCAGCTCACCCGTCTCCGTGATCCCCGCAGCCACTCCGGTCCATTCCTTTCCCGGCTCCAGCACGCAGACACGCTTTCCTTCATTGACAAGAAGGGTCTCATACTCATCCTGGATAAACTCCAGCGACTTTCTTCTTGCGAACTCTTCGTACAGGCTCTCAAACTCCTGCAAAAAACGTGCAACGATCTCTTCCCGGCAGACCTCATGGCCGTACTCACATTTCAACGAAGTCGCTTTCTGCCGGATCTCCTCCGGGAACTCCGTCTGATTACAGTTGATTCCGATCCCGACGATCACATATTCCGTGCTTCCGCCTTTCATCCCCATCTCGGTTAGAATCCCGCAGATCTTCTTCCCGTCCATAACCAGGTCATTCGGCCACTTGATCTGGGGACACTTCTCACCTGGCTGATACACCGCTCTCGCCGCCGCACAGGCCGCAAGAAGCGTCAGCATCGGCGCCTTATCCGGCTCAAAATCCGGGCGCAGAAGCACCGTCATATAAATATTCTCACCCGCAGGCGACTGCCAGGCCCGCCCTCTCCGGCCGCGGCCGTCCGTCTGCTGCTCCGCCAGAATTACCAGACCCGCACTCGCGCCCTCACCGGCTGCCGTCTTCACTCTCAGATTCGTCGAATCCGCTTCGTCCAAAACCCGGATCTCCCGGCCCATCCATCCCGTCCGAAGCCGGGATATAATCTCCTGTCCGCGCATAACCAAGCCACTCCTTCACTCAGAACTATTCTTTTTTCCGCTCTGAATCTGATACTTTCCTGATGAATTATAACACACCTTTCACAAAACGCAAATCCATAAACGATTCTGAAAATTTTCATTGGGGACGGGTTCCGATGCATCGGAACCCGTCCCCAATGATAAAAATATACACCGTATTCAATATTTATTCTTCTCCGAGTGTTGCTACCATCACGGCTTTGATGGTGTGGAGTCTGTTTTCTGCTTCGTCGAATACGACGGATGCCGGGCTTTCGAATACGTCTTCTGTGACTTCGTATCCTTTGACCGCTGGCAGACAGTGCATAAATATAGTTGTGTCTTTTTGTGTCTTTTCCATCAGTTTTCTGTTAACCTGGTACTTGTGGAGGAGTGCTTTTCTTTCGTCTGTTTTTTCTTCTTCGCCCATGGAGATCCATACGTCCGTGTAAATGATGTCAGCGCCTTCGACGTCGTTTGTGTTATCGGAGATGGTGATGGTGGATCCGGAGGCGTCGGCATATTCCTGGCATGTGCGGACGAGGGAGCGCATCGGCCACAGTTCGGACGGTGCGATCAGCACGAAGTCGATTCCGACTTTGGCGCAGCCGATCATGAGGCTGTTTGCCATATTGTTTCTTCCATCGCCGATATAAACGAATTTCAGGCCTTCAAAGTACTGGAAATGTTCCTGGATGGTGAGAAGATCGGCGAGTACCTGGGTCGGATGGTAATCATCGGTCAGCCCGTTCCATACCGGGACTCCGCTGTATTTTGCCAGCAGTTCTACGTGGGAGTGCCGGAAGCCCCGGAATTCGATTCCGTCAAACATTCTTCCGAGTACCCGTGCTGTATCCTCCACGCTTTCTTTATGTCCGAGCTGAATTTCATTGCCGCTTAAATAGGTAGGAAATCCTCCTTCGTCATTTGCAGCTACCGTAAAGGCGCATCTTGTTCTGGTGGACGGTTTTTCGAAAATCAGTGCAATATTCTTTCCTTCCAGCGCATGGCCCCGGATTCCTTTTTTCTTTTTTTCCTTCAGTTCTGCCGCCAGGTTTACGAGATAACGGATCTCATCCGGCGTGAAATCTTTCAATGTTAAAAAGCTTCTTCCTTTTAAATTCATGTTCTTCTCCTCCCTGATTCCTGCCAATATATGGATAAATCCCGGTAATCCGGGTTCTCCTTTCATCTTCTCATATTTCATATGCACAAGTGCCGCGAGTTCATCTTCTGTATAAATCTGATATTTGGGGATCCGGAAATATTTTGCGCTTGCTTCCAGCATGGACAGATACAAGGTCTCATCTGTCGCTCCCAGCGGAACTTTGAGCACAAATTTGATTTCCCGTTTTTCTTTTTCCCTGAGACCGGCGAGCATCTGCTGATAGTCCTCTTCTGTCCTGTCTGTGTCAATGTAGTAAATCAGACCTTTCAGCCCGTAAATCATCCGTTTCGCATCGTAGTATCCGATTTTCAGATTCTGTCTGCTGCGTTTCCCGTGAAATTCCAGAATGCTTCCCAGACTGACTCTCGGTGCGATTTCGTACACTTTTGTATCCTCATCCAGATGTACCCGAGGCTCCCGCCCCGGTCCGTAAATTCGCACGGTAATAATGTTCTTATAGCCGCGTTTCACAAGCGAATTCAGCGGTACATTATTGATTACCCCTCCGTCCAGATACGTTTTCCCATGAAGCGGTTCGTTTTTAAAACCGAGCAGATAGGCGCTTGCCAGAAGAAAATCTGCAAGTAGCCCTTCCGGAATCTGATCCAGTGTAAGATCTAGTTCTTTCATATCTGATACGGAAAATGTGAGAAGGGAAAAATCAATCCCTGCATTCCGGATTTTTTCTTCATCCAGCACCTGATGAATCAGCTCTTTCAGAGGCGTCACATCAACTCCGCCGTCTTTCAGACAGCTCATCAGCTCTTTTATGAGTTCCCGTACTGTGACTTCTTTCTGAAAGAAACGCTCCATCCAGTTATCATCCACGTCCATGACTTTTGAAAATGTCATTTCTTCCCAGACACGTTCTGCTTCTCCTACATCTCCCATACAGATCAGCGCTCCATTCAGTGCGCCTACGGAAGTTCCTGCTACCCCTCTGATCCGGACTCCCGCCTCGCGAAGTGCTTTCCACGCCCCAATCTGGTACGCGCCTCTTGCTCCTCCGCCGTCCAGCACAAGCCCGTATTCTTTTGATAAATCGATCACAGGTTTCATTCTTTCACTCCTTATGCATTATAATACTCTTTTTTGCATAAAATTACAATCTATATTTTCAACAATCTTTCGCTTTTTTTCATTTCTTTCTTGTGTAAAACATGGATCTATCAGCTTTTCACCGATTTTCCCACCAGGTTTTCCGCGGCATGATTTCATGTATTTTTATAAATCCATGCTGCTTGTATACAATTATAAGCCGTTTCCAATTCCCCGTAAAGCAAAAAAAGAGTTTCTTCCTAATCAGAAACTCTTTTTTGAAATCTATCTTTTCTTTCTAACCCCTAGTGGAACCAATGTGCTCCAATCTTGATTCCTGCATTTACTCCGTCCCCGAAATGCAGCGCGTTTCCTACCGGGCTGACGCCTGAAAGTGCGTCTACCGCTGCCTGGCGGCAGGATGATGGAATATTTCCGGATGCCAGTACCCGGTCAAGCTTTCCTGTCATCGCCGGTCCGAACTGTCCGCTCTGGTAAATAACTCCTCTCAGTGTGCTTGCATATCCTGCTTTCAGACGGTTCATTACAACAGCTCCTACTGCTACCTGTCCGTCATACGGCTGGTTACCCGCTTCGCAGTAGATCAGCGCAGCCAGAAGTGTCGTGTCCGCCTCCTGAGCCAGCTTTTTCTGACGTTCTTCTTCAGCCTTTCTTGCTTCTTCTGCTTTTCTGGCCTCCTCAGCTTTTCTCGCTTCCTCAGCCTGTTTTTCTGCTTCTGCTTTCTGCTGTTTTGCGGTTTCTGTATAAGTAAGAAAACTCTGTGAAACATTCTGTGCAGTTTCGGTATCCGCTGTCACAACAAGCTTTGCGCCCTGCGGCTCCTCCGGAGCAAATACGGAATTTCCATCAGCTGCAAATACCTGAACACTCATGCTCGCTGTAAGGATCACCGCCGAAAGAACTCCTGCGACCGCACCTTTCTCCAGACGTCTTCTATGACTGTTCCATGTTTTCATTTTTGTCCTCCTTTAATTATCCGCAGACTTCCTTCTGCGTCTTCCTCGATTCTCAGTCCCTGTATCAATCGAACATAATATATATTACGTTCTGCCGCTTTTATTTATTACAAATATTACGAATTTGTTACATCTTCTTGCGACGGTGTTAATAATAGCAGAGTTTTCTTTTTCTGTCAACCTTTGCACCTATTTTAGTACATTTTTGAAGTATTTTAACGATTTTCCCAATCGCTTTTTATGTATTTTGTATATTTTTAATTGTCCGACAATTTCGAGGATTCCTATACTATTTTCCACTTTTCGACAATTTCTGCAAATAATACCAACTTCACTTTGTCACAATAACGTAATATATATTTCTTTTTTCTGTCGTATTTTTTACATTTGTTTCTTAATAATTTCGAAAACAGCTTTGCCCGAGTGCGCATCCCGCGGAGCGTTTTTGTTTACCAGGGAACGAAGTTTCCTGGTAAACAAAAAAAATCCCGAAAGCTTTCGCTTTCGGGATCTTTCCTTATCTCTACTTATTCCTGAACGTATGGCATAAGAGCGATGTGTCTTGCTCTCTTGATTGCAACTGTCAGGGCTCTCTGATGCTTTGCGCAGTTTCCTGTGATTCTTCTCGGAAGAATCTTTCCTCTTTCGGAAACGTATTTTCTTAATTTTGCTACATCTTTGTAATCGATCTCATTGTTTTCTTTTCCACAGAATACGCAAACTTTTTTTCTTCTGCGGCCTGGTCTTCTTCTCATCTGAGAATCCGGTTTGCTTGTTTTATCGTAAGCCATTGTTCTTACCTCCAATACTAATTAAATGGTAATTCCTCATCAATTCCATCCGGGATGTTCATAAATCCATCACCCGCATCCACACTTGGTGCCTGCGGTGCCGGAGGAACCGGGCTTGCCTGATAACGGCTCTGATTTGCTTCACTCGCGCTCTTGCTTTCTGCAAATTCCTGCTCTTCTACGACAACTTCTGTCGTATAGACCTTTACGCCATCTCTGTTCGTATAGCTTCCTGTCTGGATGCGTCCACAGATCGTGATACGCATTCCCTGGCGAAAATACTTCTCCGCGAACTCAGCTGTTCTTCCGAATGATACACAGCTGATAAAGTCTGCCGTCTGCTCTCCATCGCGCCGGAACCGTCTGTCGACGGCCAGTGTATAACGGGCAATGGCCAGCGGGTTTTCCCCGCCCTGAGAATAGCGGACCTCAGGATCTCTTGTCAGGCGTCCCATTAAAATTACTTTATTCATATATTTCCTCTTTTCTTCTTTATGCTTCCTGTTTCACGCATAAATATCTGAGCACGTTGTCCATAATACGGATTCTCTGTTCGATCTCGCCCGGAGTCGTTGCATCAGATTCGAAGTGGATGAAATAATAATATCCTTCTTTCATCTTCTGAATTTCGTAAGCAAGTTTTTTCTTACCCCATTCATCAACGTCAGTAACATTGCCACCGAAACGTGTGATTAACGCTTTCACTCTTTCGATTACATCTGTTCTGGCATCGTCTTCGATTTTTGCATTGACAACAACAGCTAATTCATATTTGTTCATGTCACTTGCACCTCCTTATGGTCTTTTGGCTCCCGGCTCCCCGGCCGGGGACAAGGATAAATAATATATCACGGTGTATTATTTTAACATTATCCCGCGTAAGTTTCAAGCCTTTTTTTGAATTTCTTTCGTATTTTTTTCCACGATTTTCCTGGAAATCATGATCTGATGTCCGCAGCCGCAGCATTTCAGCCTGAAATCCGCACCCACCCGCAGAATCTCCCACTCAAAACTGCCACACGGATGTTTCTTTTTCATCCGGATCTTATCGCCCACCTCATACTTGATCTCTGACATATTCTTCCCTCTTTTCCGGTCAGTTTACTTCCACCTGGTATCCCTGTACAATCAGACGTTCTTCATTATTTGCTTTTGTACATGTCGACAGTGTCACTACTTTTGCATCGGACGGAACTTCCACCCCTGCATCATAAAAGGAATGTTCCTTTGAAAATGCCAGAAACGACTGGAATGCCTCGTCATTTTCAAAGACTGTCTGATACGCGTCTGATGTATCATTAACCTCTCCTACTGCAAAGATCTGATATTTCAGTTCTTTTCCATCCGGTGTATAAATGTAAAAATACGGATAGGATCTATAGAATTCCTCATCCTGATATTCCTCCAGTTTTCCAAACATGGATTTACTGTTCATTCTGTGCCCGTATATGACACTGTTTTTGTCCGTCATATCCTTATTATTGGAAACGTTCAGGAAAATCGCGCCATAGGTGTTCGGATAGCCTGATATGGTCTTATCCAGATATTCCTGATTATCTTTTCCCTGAACAACCGGATAGCTGATGATGGACGGCTCATCAAACCGGATCCACGCAATGATGTCCTCGTTGACTTTCCAGAGCTCCTCGAAATCCACCGTGTATCTTGTGCTCTCTTCTCCCGTTCCCGCATCGGCGGAAATTCCGATCTCCTTCAGGTTATCGTACTCCTGATCTCCTTTGTGATATCCGTAAAAAATCCGGAACAGCTGGAATCCCGAAAAGCAGAACACGATAATTGCGGCAACGAGTATAATTGTGGAAAAGATTCCTCCCTTTTTCTTCTTTTTTCTTCCGCCTGTCTTCTGATTAATAGCAGGTCTTTCTTCTCTCTTTTCTTTTGTTCCGGCTTCCCCTGCCCCGGATGATGCCCTTTTCCGGGCTTTTTCTTCCTCAAGCCGTTTTTTTCTATCTTTAATGCGGTATTCGTCCATGTAACCTTACCTCTGTCTGTTTTATTTTATCATCAGGGTTTCTATATCGTACAGTTTCTAGTATAACGTATTTTTCGCAATAGAAAAAGAGGATGTTGCAGAAAATGGACTCTCCTTTTCCGCACATCCTCCCGGCCCGTTCTGTTTTCCTGTCTTAGAATGGAATTTCCAGATAAATATCCTTTCCTTCTTTGATCGAAATCACAAGCTTGCCTGCTCCTGCAGTCACCCTGGCTCCCTCTACAGAAACCTCCGGTGCCGGAGCTGCCTGCTCTTCTTCCTCTTTTTCCGGCTCCTCTCCTTCATCCGCGCCCTCGACAACGGCATCGATCACATCTGCTGTCACCGGTGTCAATGAATCACATGTCTTGATCAGTTTTGCGCCAAGGATCTGATGAATCTGAAGGCATCCGTCCAGATTCAGAAGGCCGCTTTCAACCAGCTCATCAAAAATAGCCGGATCTTCCAGATTTTCCGGTCCTATTGTAATGCCTTCCTCTGCCCTGCAGCAAAGTACTGCAGGATCATGAGCATGCTGTTTTGCTGTTTCTGCTGTGATAGACATATCTATTCCTCCTTCATAATTCTGTTTCTTTCATCTTAGTCCTGTTTATCACTGTTTTCCAATACATTCTTTCTATATTTTAGATCATTTTATCAAAAATGTCGATACCCCCGCCCCTCTCCATTTACGAATTTAATATAATTTTTATATACAGTTTATTGATTCCTGAGAAAAATGCGGTAAAATAGAATTCATAAAAACATTAAGACAGGTTGTGTAGAAAAATGAAAGATAAGTTTTTACGCTTTATGTACGGCCGCTACGGCGTTGACCAGTTTTCAAAATTCCTGGTGATAACAGGGATCATTTTTTTACTGTTATCCGGATTTACCCGATACGGCGGAATTCTATATCTGTTTTCGCTTGCCGTTTTAATTTATTCCTATTTTCGAATGTTTTCACGAAACCATTCCAAACGTTACGCTGAAAATCAGCTCTATCTGAAATACACGGCCGGGATCCGGAAAAAGTTTTCCGCCATCCGTTACGGTCTCAGTCAGAGAAAACACTATCACATATATAAGTGTCCTTCCTGCGGACAGAAAATCCGGATTCCCCGCGGAAAAGGCAGGATCGAAATCCGGTGTCCGAAATGTAATGCCCATTTTATTAAGAAAAGCTGAGAAAGGAGGGCCATTATCATGCTTGATTATATGGTTCTGTATCAAAGTGAAACCGGCAACACAAAAAAACTTGCCACATCCATTTTTGCCGCCCTTCCTGGAATGGCAAAAGATCTCAGAAGTATCGATGAACTGAACGGTCTGCCGGATGCAGCCACTTATTTTGTCGGTTTTTGTGTCCACCGTGGCACCTGCAGCCTTGAGGTTGGAAATCTGCTTTCTTCCATCTCCGGAAAGAATGTCGCTTTATTCGGCACATGCGGGGCCGGTAATGTGGATAACTACTATAAAAACATCGAAAACAGTGCCCGGATCTGGCTCGAAGATGACAATCTCTATCTGGGCGGATTCTTCTGTCAGGGCAAGATGCCTGTGCAGATTCGCCAGAAATACGAGTCCATGTTAAATGGAGATCAGGCTCACGATCACCATCTGAAGCTTCAGCTGTCAAATTTTGATGAAGCGATGATTCATCCGACAAAAGATGATCTTACACGCGCCGCGGATTTTGCAAAAAACTGCCTCAGCCGTCTTTAAAGATGGCCGAGGCTTTCTTTTTTATTTATAGAATCATCAGATCTTTCGGGAAGTGCGTCAGTGTCTCTGCACCGTTTTCCGTAATCAGTACCGTATCCTCGATACGGACACCTCCCCATCCCGGAATATAGATTCCCGGTTCCATGGTAATCACGCAGCCAGGCTGCATTATTTTCGTACCATACATTCCAAGGAACGGCTCTTCATGAAGGTCCAGCCCTACGCCATGTCCCATTCCGGAATAATAATACTCTTCATACTTTTTCACCACTTTCCGAATCTCCGTGTCCGGTTTGGAAGCAACAATTCCCGGTCCCATGTTCCGTACTCCTGTTTCCTGCGCTTCGCGTACCAGTTCGTAAATTTCTTTTTGCTGTTCAGATACATGTCCTACCGCAAACGTACGGGTCGTATCGGAAATATATCCGTTGTATTTCGCACCATAGTCCACAAGAACAAAATCACCTTCTTCGACCTTCCTGTCTCCCGGCTTTCCGTGGAGCAGGGATGTCTTGGCCCCGGAAATCAGAATCGTCTCAAATCCAATATCCTGTGCCCCGTGCATCTTCATACTGAATTCCAGACGCGCGCACAGCTCTCTTTCCGTAACGCCCGGTTTGATATACGGAACCAGCTCTTCCAGAGCTTTATCCGCAATCTCGCAGGCAATTCTTGTATTGGCCACTTCTTCTTCGCTCTTTACATACCGCAGCTCTTCCACAATGTTTCTCGTTCCGGTCAGTTCAATCCGATGCTCTGAAAGAAGTCTGTGGATTTCTTCATATTTATCATAGGTTGTAAAGCATTCCTCAAATCCCAGTTTCCGGATTCCCGACTTGACGCAGATGCTTTCCACGGCCTTTGGGATACTCCTGCCACAGTTATGCCAGTTGACAACCTCAAAGTCCGGGCAGGACTGCTCTGCCAGCTCTGTAAAGCGGCTGTCCGTAATGAGATAATTCCCCTGCGGGCAGATCAGTGCATATGCCAGCTCATCCGGATATCCACTAATGTATTTGACATTGGCCTCTTTTGTGATATAAATACCGTCCAGACCCTGTTCTTTTAAAATCTCAAGTACTTTTTCTATTTTCTCCATCACGAAGCTCCTTATCCCCAGATCATTCCGATTCCTGCTTCTTTTGCTTTGTCATAGATTGCTTTTGCCGCAATCAGGTCCTGTGTTGCCACACCGACTGTCTCAAACACAATAATTTCTTCATCGTTTTCACGTCCCGGAATTTCTCCTTTAATCAGCTGTCCCAGATCGCCTGTAAAATCCTCTTTTGTGATGATTCCTTCATCCAGCGGAATCAGAATGTCTCCGGATTCGGAAAGTACCGCTTCCTCAGAATCAAAATAGATTTTGGACGCTCTCGGAAGAATGGCCGGATCCATCTCCTGCATATGCGGTTGATAAGCTCCTACGCAGCTGATCGTTGCTCCCGCCTTTACTTTGGAAGCATCAAACACCGGTCTGGAGGACGGAGTTACCGTCACAAGAAGATCTGCACCTTCTACCGCTTCATCAGAAGATGCTGCCGCAACGATCCTGGCACCATATGATTTTAATTCTTCATTCATTTGCTCCGCGAAGGCTTTTGTCCGTTCCGGATTCATGTCATACACACGGACCTCTTCCAGATCTCTTACTGTCACCATTGCCTCCAGCTGAGTCGCTGCCTGTCCGCCTGTTCCGATCAGCGCGCCGACACGGCAGTCTTTCTTTGCAAGAAGATCAAATGCGGCTCCTGTAGCTGCTCCTGTACGAAGCTGTGTCACATAAGTTCCGTCCAGCACGGCCTCCACAATTCCAGTTGTTCCATCGATCAGAAAGACCTGTGCCGGTGATGACGGAAGCCCACGGTCAATATTGTGCGGGAAAATATTCACTACTTTTAAGGAAGCTGTATCCATCTCTTCCACATAAGCAGGCATAAAAAGGAAGCTTCCGTCATATTTCGGCGCCTGAATGTTTGTCCTGATAGGAGAGTCACATTTTCCCTCCACTACAAGCTGAAACGCTTTTTTGTCCGCTTCCACGGCGTCTTTCATGGTAAATACTTTTTTGATATCTTCTCTTGATAATAATAACATTTCTGAACCTCCTGTTCTCCTTGTATCCTATCGTTTAAAGCGCGCATCCAGTCCCCACGGCTGCATAGCGCCTCCCTCTTCTGCCGGTCTGCACATTTTTGCGTAAATATTCAGACATCCTTTTTCCTCTTTCAACGGCGGACATACCCAGTTTGCCTTTCTTCTTTCCAGTTCTTCATCGGAAACAAGCAGATTGACCTCTCCATTTGGAATATCGATCACGATTTCATCCCCATTTTCCACAAGTGCGATCGTTCCTCCATCGTATGCTTCCGGTGATACATGCCCGATAATTGCACCATAGTTAAATCCTGAGAATCTGGCGTCCGTGATCAGCCCCACGCTCTTGTGCAGTCCCAGTCCGATCAGGGCATCGATGCTCAGCATCAGTTCCTTCATGCCAGGAGCCCCTTTACATCCTTCATAACGAATGACAATGATGTCACCCGGTACGATTTCTCCTGCCTGGATTGCCTCAAACGCCGGACGGTCGCCTTCGAATACTTTTGCTTTCCCTTTCAGATATTTCACTTCTTCGTATACGGCTGTCGGACGGACAATCGCACCGTTCGGTGAAAGGTTTCCTCTTAAGATCTTCAGTCCCGGCTCATGGAATAACGGACGTTCCAGAGAATGAATAACTTCATTTTCTTTTGGCGTTACCTTGGAAAGGAGCTCTTTCCATGTGCAGCCGTACATACTCGGAGCATCGGTAAACAATTTGCTCTCCAGCATCTTCATCACATTCATAACACCGCCTGCGTAGTGGAAATCCACAACAGTATACGGGCCGCTCGGTACTACTGCATTGATGCAGTAAATTTCATCTGCGTATTTTTCAAAATCTTCCAGAGTCAGTTTGATTCCCAGTTCATATGCGTAGGAAAGAATGTGAAGAACCGCATTGGTGGATCCAGCCACGGCCATATCAAACATAATCGCATTGAGAAGCACTTCTTTCGTGATCAGATCTGAAGGTTTTCTGCCTTCTTTTGCCATCTTTACCGCGTATTTTCCGGCTTCTCTTGCTCTGCGGAGCTTTGCGTTGTCGGATGCAGGGATCGTAGACGTACCCGGAAGCACCAGATTCAGCACCTCTCCAAGCATCTGCATGGTATTTGCTGTTCCCATGGACGGACATGCACCAAAGGACGGACAGACATTGTCTTCCATGTCCATCAGCTCTTCTTCTGTAGCGCCTGAAAATCTTGCGGAATCCAGATCCGCTTCCACCACGGTTTTCCCGCAGTACTGTCCCGGCTGCATGGAACCGCCCGTCACGATCATGGACGGAATGTCCAGACGCATTGCCGCAAGGTAACATCCGGCAATGATATTATCACAGGATGCGACCATAACAAGACCATCGAAATTGTGTACGCGTGTAACAAATTCCACGGACATTGCCACGATGTCCCGTCCAACCTGTTCGTATTTCAGTTCTTCTGCTCCGTTTGCGATGTTTCCGCAGGTTGCCGGAATTCCGAATTCCACCGGCACTCCTCCTGCTGCCCAGATTCCTTCTTTTACCGCTTCAGCGATCTGTCTTAAGTGGGCAGATCCCGGAGATCCTGACATATATGAATTCGGAACTCCGATATGCGGTTTCTTACGGATGTCCTCGTCGGAATACCCTGCCGCTTTCATCATAACTCTTCTGTGCGCCGCCTCGGCGCCATTCCAGTATTCTGTTCCCATAATTTCCTCCTGTCTGCGCTTTGCTTTCTCTTCAATCTCTTGACAAATAAATTGCCTTTAATGATAATAATAAAATAGAAACTGCAATTTCTGAATTAATATTTTTTAAATATACTATTCGGTTTTGCTTATATCTGCATTTGCATTATAGAAAATCATTTTAATTCATTTTTTCTAATATGAACCATTAAGAAATCGAATGGAAGGTGAATCATGAACAAGTATCAGACCATTTTAAGCGTCTGCGAAACACGCAGCATCTCCAAAACCGCCGCTTTGCTGAACTATACCCAGTCGGCGGTCAGCCAGACGATCAAAAATTTTGAAAAAGAGCTGGGGCTTGAACTTTTCATCCGTTCCAAAAACGGTATGGAACTGAAATCCGACATGGCCTGGATCAAAGAGTCTCTTCGGACCATTTGCGAGGCCGAAAACCAGATTGCACGGACCGCCGCTTCTCTTTCCACTCTGGACAGCGGCCTGATCCGCATCGGCACGATCCAGAGCATTTCCTATCACTGGCTTCCGGGCATTATCAAAGATTTTTCTGAAGAATATCCGAACATTCTTTTCCAGCTTACCATCGGAGGATTTGGCGAACTGAAGGAAAAACTGATGGGCAATGAGCTGGACTGCATTTTCGTGTCCGAATTCTCCGTTCCGGGACTGCCGTTTGTACCACTTGGAAGTGATGAACTGATGCTCGTCACACCCCTTTCGCATCCTCTTGCAAGTCACCTGTCCGTCTCCCTGGCAGACGTCAACAACCAGGACTTCATTCTGTCCGCAGACGGTCTGGACTACGAAACCGGCAAAATCTTCGAGCTGAACCAGATTTCTCCAAACATCCGCTATCAGCTGAATGAAGATTTTACAACATTGAAAATGGTAGAACAGGGCTTTGGCATTACCATTCTGCCAAAACTGCTTCTCCACAACGCCCCGTTTGAAGTCTGCATCCGCCCGTTTACCGAGCACTACACCCGTACCCTCGGGATCGCTCTTCCGTCCGGCATTACGCCGTCCAAAGCAGTTTTACAGTTCCGGGCATTCGCAGAACACTGGTGCAGGGAGAATCTGTAGATAAAACGGAAATGATTTCCCCGCGTTATCCTGCCTTTTGTTTTGTATACCTGCTCTTAATTTTATGGTATACTAAATTCATAGGAGAAGAAAGGATGTGTTACCATGGCATTAACACCGAAGAATAACGAATACACGATCGATGATATCTACGCTCTGCCTGACGGCCAGCGTGCAGAACTGATCGACGGTCAGATGTACATGATAGCACCGCCGGGCAGGAGACACCAGTTAATACTTGGTTTCCTTTACCGCAAAATTGCTGATTATATCGAACAGAAAGGCGGATCCTGCGAAGTCGATATTGCTCCATTTGCCGTATTTTTAAACGCAGATGATAAAAACTACGTCGAACCGGATATCAGTGTAATATGCGACTCCAAAAAGCTGAATGATAAAGGATGTACCGGCGCTCCGGACTGGATCATTGAAATTGTCTCTCCCGGAAGCAGACGGACAGACTATTTCACTAAACTCTTCAAGTATCGAACAGCTGGAGTTCTTGAATACTGGATTGTCGATCCTGATAAAAACAGAGTTACCGTTTATAATTTCCAATCCGAAGATACCGCGGAATTCACTTTCGCCGATTCTGTAAAAGCAGGAATCTACGGTGATCTTCAGATTGATTTCAGTTCATTAAATCTTTTATAGCAGCAAAAAGCGGACCCGCTATAGGATCCGCTTTCCTCTTGTCTCATATTCTTTTATCTGATCTGCTCCACCGCTTCTTTGCAGAGTGCTTCAATTTCATCATACTTTTTCTCTGCAATCAGACTTTCTTTTACCATCCAGCTGCCTCCGCACGCAATGACCTGCGGGCAGGAGAGATAGCTTCCAATATTCTCCTGGCTGATACCGCCTGTCGGCATAAACCGGAGCTGGAAATAAGGTGCCGACAGTGCTTTGATTGCTTTGACGCCTCCGTTTACTTCTGCCGGGAAAAATTTTACGACAGACAAACCAAGCTCCAGCGCCTGTTCAATCTCGCTTGCCGTTGCCACACCCGGATAAACCGGAATTCCTTTTTCCTGACAGTAGCGTACAATCTTGGGATTGAGCCCCGGACTTACGATAAACTTTGCCCCGGCCTCGATGGCTGCATCCACCTGTTCTGTCTTCAGGACGGTGCCTGCGCCTACCAGCATGTCCGGATATGACTCGCTCATCCGGCGGATCGCTTCCGCGGCCGCATCTGTCCGAAAGGTCACCTCCGCACACGGGATGCCGCCTCTTACAAGAGCTCCGGCAAGATCTTTGGCATCCTCCGCTTTCTCAAGCTTGACTACAGGAACAATCCGGATTTCTTCAAACCTTTCATCTATTGTTTTCATTTCGTGTTTCCTCCTTCTACGCTTCCTCCGCCTACCAGTGTGCCCCGGTTGCACTTTCGTTTGCCGTGTTGTCTCTGTAACTTAAGAGCAGGCAGACCGCATCCAGAACAATGTGAAGGCTCTGGTCAAAAAGGGAACTCAAAAGCTGAATGGAACCACGCTTCTCCCCGGTATCTCCTTTTACGGTCCCCGGAATCACAAGGATCTGATCCGCAAATCCCGCAAGCGGCGACTCTCTTTTGCTTGTCACAGCAATTACCGATGCATTTTTCTCTTTCGCTTTTCTGGCAGCGTCCACAACGCTGATGCTCTTTCCGGATCCGGATACTCCTATCAGAATATCCCCCTCCTTTATGGCCGGTGTGATGGTCTCTCCCACCACATATACGGTGTATCCAAGATGCATCAGCCTCATCGCAAATCCTTTCGCGCTGAATCCGGAACGTCCTTCTCCCGCCACGAAGATCCTCCGGTCCTTCTGGATCAGACCGATCACCTGATCAATCTCGTCTTTCTTTACATTTGCGACTACATGTTCAATCTCGTCCATGATTGTCCGTAATACATCCATTGTCCTGCCTCCGTTCTCTATCCATATCTTACATCCGGACGGCCCCGGCAAACCGCGCAGCCGTCTCTCGTTTGTTTCCTGATTTCGTAATCGCGCTTCCCACGATCCCGATTTCAATTCCGCACTCTTTTAACAAAGGTACCGTATCAAGTGTTACGCCTCCGGCTGCCGCTATCTTTCGGACTCCAGAGAGCTCTCTGACGCTGCTTCTGACCAGTTCCGCGAGCCCTTCCCCCTGTCTGTCGGACGGAAGGTGAATACAGAAAACAGCCTCCGGAAATGCTTCGCCAAGTACCCGGATCCGTTCTGCCGGCACTTCCAGCAGGTCAATCATATATTCCTTTCCAAACTCCCTGGCCACATCGGCACATGCCCGGATCGTTGTCACGGAAGAAAATCCCATGACTGTCGGAATATCTCCTCCGGCCTCATATGTTTTCCTGAACTCGTAAGCGCCCTCATCGCAGGTCTTGATGTCTGCCAGAAAACACTGTTCCGGAAACCGCTTCCGAAAATACGCAACGCTTCTGTCCAGACCGTAGTCTTTGATCAGGGATGTTCCGATTTCAATAATATCGGCAGACTCTTTAATCTCTTCTATCATAGCCTCTGCCGTCTCAAGATCTGTCCTGTCAATTGCCACCTGAAGTTTCATCTTCTCACCTCTGATTCTGATGTTTTTCGATATATGCCTGCAGTTCTTCCTGCGTCGGCAGGCCTTCATTATCACTCTCCACCGATACCTGAATGGCTCCGATGGCATTGGCCCGCTCGATCATCTTTTCAATGGAAAGCCCTTCCAGATAACCGCTGATGATACCGACAGCAAATCCATCTCCGGCTCCTACCGTATCGACAACCTGCTCTACTTTGAATCCGCAGAATGTTTCTTTCTGTCCCTCTGCATCCACATATGCCCCGTCGGCCCCGGTCTTTACGACGACCGCTTTTGCGCCAAGTCCGCGGTAATATGCGGCGATCTCTTCCGGCGCTTCACTTCCCATAAGGATTTTCCCTTCTCCTGTTCCAGGAAGAACGATATCCGCTCTTGCAGCGAGATCGTTGATCGTGCGGATCATCACACTTTTGCTTTCCCACAATGTCGGCCGCAGGTTAGGGTCAAATGTCACAAGCATTCCGTTTTCTCTTGCCCTCTCAATCATCCGGTAAGTCGCATTTCTGCAGCTCTGGGAAAGAGCAGGAGGAATTCCTGTCAGATGCAGTACCCTGGCACCTTCAAAATCCACCTTTTCCACGTCCTCCTCACTTAAGCAGGAAGCCGCGCTGTTCTTTCTATAATAGAAGACCTCCGGATCTCCTTCGAACACCTTATTCTTCAGCTGGTAGCCGGTAAAATGCTGGTCATCCTTTGTAATCTGGGTATCAATCCCTTCTTTTTTCAGTTTCTCCTCGATGTAGGTTCCAAACGGATCCGTTCCAAGCTTGGTCACATAGGAAACACTGTGGCCGAGCCTTTTCAGACCGATCGCCACATTGACTTCCGCTCCCGCAAGAAGTCTTGTAAACTCTTCTACTTCATGGAGTCTTCCCGGTGTCTTCGCGACAAACATCGCCATCGGCTCTCCAAATAATATCACTTCTGACATTGACATCTTCCTTTCTATGCCTAGGTCGTCTGACGGACCGCAAGTTCCGGCCGGATGATCAGGGACGCTTTCTCCGACTTTCCTGTCATCAGGTTTTCCAGAAGCTGCACGGAGAGTTCGCTCAAAAGTTCTCCTTTATTGTTGATCGTTGTAAGGGGCGGATTGCTGATCCTGGAATATTCGGAATTGTTGCATCCGACCACAGCTACATCCTCCGGAATCCGGTACCCCATATTCTGGAGCGCATTCATGGCATATACCGCAGTCAGGTCCTCGGTAAAAATCACCGCGTCAAATCTTCTGCTGCCGCCCACAATCTTCTTTGCCGCCTCCTCGCCGCCTCCGGCTCCGTATTTTGTATACAGGATCCGTTCTGCGGCATCATCGTACCCAAGCTGTTTCATTTTTCTCAAAAATCCGTCACGCTTTCTTATCCCCGCATCCTTTTTGACATCCATTACAAATGCAATATTTCGATGCCCTTTGTCATAAAGATGCTGGACCGCCAGCTGTACGCCGTATCCCTCATCCACGAGAACCGACTGGACATTCGGAAGTTTCAGTTCTCCGTTTGCCATCACAATCGGTGTCTCCGGAAGAAGCTCTCCCAATTCCTTCGGATCACAGAGATCATTAAACTCTGAACCTACCAAAATCACGCCTTCAACCTGATTTCTCGAAAGCATCCGGATATATTTCATACATTCTTCTTTTCTGGAACCGGTATTGCAGACCAGAACCATGTAGCCAAGCCCCGTCAGCTTCTGCTCCATGATAAATGTCGTCATGGCATAATGCGGGTGCCGGACATCAACTGTCACGATCGCCACATTTTTCATCGTCCCGCTGACAAGCCCTCTTGCTATAGCACTTGGCTGGTATTTGTTTTTCTTTAACACTTCCTGGATTCTGGCCTTTGTCTTCTCACTGACATATCCTTTATCGTTAAGAACTCTGGATACTGTCGAGATGGAAACACCGGCTTCTTTTGCAATATCATATATATTCATGTTGTGCTATCTCCTGACATTTTTCTAAGTTTTAGTATACGTTTTCTTCTCTTTCATTGTCAATCGACAGCAATGATTTTAAGCTTCTACAAGCACTTTTACCACAATCTTTTTCACTTTGCACGGGGCATCTCCAATGCATCTTGGCTTGTGCCCGTCCTCCGGAGAGACAATGGCAAAATCACCTTTTCTGAGGTGAATCCACCCCGGATTTTCCGGCTCTTTATAAAACTCCAGATCCCGCTCCGGATCGTATCCGGTATCCTCTTCCAGCTCTGAAAGCGGGATATAACCGAAAAACTCTTCTCCTTCCGCCACATACTGGATATCATAATATTTCCGGTGGGTCTCAAACCGGCAGTCTTTCGGGTCTTTTGTCGTATATTCCTGAATCTCGGCAAAGATTTTATCTCCGTCGATAACCACCTTTCCCGGCTCCATGCCGGAAAAATCCGTAGTCCTCAGAAAGTCCAGCGCCCGTTCTATCTTTTCTTCTGTATAATTGTATTTATTTCCAATTTTCACGCTTGTTGTCAGCATCGTTTTCCTCCTCTCCCGAAACGGCTTCCATGATCTCCTCATAGAGAGCCCGTGCCGCTTCCTGGTTGTAACAGTACATCAAAACCACATCCAGCACATACGGGGAAAAAGAGAGGCGTTCCATTCTGCCCGCAAAGGCCATGGCTGCCATTTCACTCAAAGCGATAAGCCTGGATTTGTTGGAAAACGGTCTTTTCCAGAGTTCAATCTTTTCTGTCTGGGTAAATATTGTTTTCCGTTTCTCCTGCTCCACAGCATGGAACAGTTCGTGAGCCAGCAGCACAGAGAAAAGATCTGCTCCTTTGAACAGGTCTTCCATCTGTTCTCCGGCAATAAGTTCTTCAGCCTTTTTGATGCAGTCCATGAAAATCGTAATCCGGCCGGACTCCTCGTACTGGGCGAAAATCACATGCCCGCCGCCGTTTGGAATATCCGGAGTTTTTATCTGGATTCCTTTTGCCCTTACAACCTCTTCCACCGTACACTCCGGAAACCCGGTCTTTATAAGATCAGCCTCTTCTCGTCCGCATTCCATCGCAAGGCGCGTGTAGGTCTCCTTTTGTGCTTCTGAAAGTTTTCTTTCAAGGGGCTCATGCCGGAATGCATAGCGCCCCCAATCCTTGTCTCCAAGCTCCATCAGATGTTTTGTCATTTCCCGTATTGTCTGCTGCATGTTGTCCTTCTTTCTGAATACTTATAACGAACTCTTTGCTCCTACAACGATAATATCCATATTCGGATCCAGTGCCTGCATTTCCACATCGATCAGCATCAGGATTTGTTCCAGTTCGGTACTTCCTCCAAAGTCCATGACTCTTGCGCCTGCGCAGATATAGTAGTCCGGACGGAGAATGGAGTCTGCCTTGTAAACCGCCAGTTCTTCCCACATCTTCGATACTGCGCTTCTGTAGCTTGCGGCCTTAGTCTGAACAGCCACACCATCGGTTCTCTGTACTTTGATAAATCCTTTCTTGTCCAGAATACGCACTGGCCGTTTGTCTTTTTCTGCTGCCTGGAATACCCAGAAATTTGGAATCTGGCAGACAAGTTCGATTTCGTTTTCCTTCTTTCGCATGTTTTCCGCCGCAAGCTGTCTTGCCTCTTCGTAGGTACATTCCTTCATCAGGTCCGCCGTCTTGACTTCTGTAGATCCAAGAGCAATCGCCGTCAGCTTGGATGTCTGCTGGTCGATCTCGATATGTACTTCCACTGTATCCGGAGATGCACCGCTTTCTACCGCTTTGTCCACCGCTTCCTGTTTGATGCTGCGGATATCTTCCGCTGTCGGATTCGGAACAACACGTTCTACCACGTCACGCACCATGGCAAGTGCAACACCGATGGAAGAAATGACTTCCGCGTTTTCCGGTACGCTGTAGTTGATCTTCATTTTGTCTGCGCAGAAGCCGATCAGAGAAGTGGCTCCGCCACCAACTCCAACAAGAGAAATCTGATCTTTTTCCAGTTTATATTTTTCTGCAAGTTCCAGAATAACCGGCGAAATCTTTTCATACGCACGGGTCAGGATCTGTGTTGCCACATCCTCCACTGTCACACCCAGATAGTCCGCGATCGGCTGCATCGCCTTTCTTGCCGCGTTGGCATTTCCATAGGAGAAATGCTCCGGTTTTACCAGTCCCAGGACATTGGCCGCGCAGGAGTTGGTGATGGTGATGCGCTTGCCGCTCTTTAATTTGATTGCCACATAGTCTGCCGGATCACCCTTCTTCGGGGAGAACAGCTCCAGCTGCGGGTCTACGATTTCTTCTTCCGGTGTAAATACCGCATAGTCCAGTCCCGCGATATGGGCCGAGCGCGGTCCTACATCTGTGACTCCGCTCTTGGACAGACGGATCATACTTCCTCCTGCCACACCAAGCACCCGTACGTCGAGGGATGTGATGTAGGTTCTATGTCCCCCGACGATGGAATAGTCGATCGCCGGACGTCCGTCTTTGATGACACCGATATTGGTCGTTGTACCTCCGACCTCAAAGTAAACACCATTGGATGCGCGCAGGTACATCAGGGATCCCATAACGGATGCCGCCGGTCCGGAGAGCATCGTCAGCACCGGACGCTTCTTCATCTCGTTGATCTCCATGACACCGCCGTCGCCTCTCATGATCATCAGAGGCACTTCCACGCCTGCCGCGCGGACACTTTCCTCTGTAGAGTTTGCCGTGTTCAGCATCTTCGGAAGGATACTTGCATTGATTGCGGCCGTCCTCGTCCTTCTTGTCAGGCCGTACAGCTTGGTAATGTCAGACGCCATACTGGTCTCCATTCCCATCTCGTTTTTCGTCACATCATAGATTGCCTGCTCGCTGCTCATATCATCTACGCCGAAAGCTTCCGAAGCAACGATAACTTCCGCACCTTCCTTTTTCATTTCTTCCGCCGCTCTTTTGATGGAATCGTGATTCAGATCCCCCTCTTTAATGAAACGGCTTGTGATCTCGATCCTTCTGCCGGATCCAAGATCAATGTCTTTCAGCTTTGTCTGCGCTTTTGCCAGGAATCCCTCCAGCCCGCCTCTTGCGGAAGCAACGATTCCGACTTTCGCCACGTCTCCTTCGATGAGTGCGTTGGTCGCCTGTGTCGTACTGTGAGCGACAAACACAACATCTTTCGGATCAATATTATTTTCTTTCAGGCAGTTTTCAAACGCCTGAACAACTCCGGCTGCCACACCTTTCTCGTCATCGTGTGTCGTCTTGACAGAGGACTTTCCGATGATTTCCTGTGTCGCATTGTCGATGGCCACTGCTTTTGTATGTGTACCGCCGACGTCGATTCCCATTCTGACTTTTCTTCTTTCCATTCTTTTGATTCCTCCATCCATGATCCTAACCGAACATAAAGTAAACCATCGCCTGAAGAATGATACAGATGATCCATCCGGATACTGCACTGAGCTTCAGGAAATCCTTCGTTGAAACCTTCGTGTAATTAACACCCCATACAATCCAGGACTGTGTAATACAGCAGGACACGTTCATGACGGTACTCGGGATGATAATCAGCGGTGCAAGGTATGCTGTGGAGAATCCGATTCCTTTGAGGATACCAAGTGTCGCCGCACCGCATCCGAACAGTGTAAACGGACCACGGAACATTCCAAGCGGGGCAAGAACCGCAAATGCAATACTGATTACCAGCGTGTTGTTCGGAATTACTCCTCCGAGCAGTGCATTGAAATATGGCACGCAAAGTTCTGCAGCCTTGTTGAAAATCGGAAGCACAAGCAGAAATCCTACCAGCGGTGCTGTATCTACCACGCCGTCGAAGAAATCCTTGTTGATCATCCGGCAGGTCTGACCCCAGCTCTTGATTTTCTTACATGTTACCAGCGCATACAGACTTCCAAGAATAAATCCAAGAATAATCGGAACATCAAATACAATCAACAGTACTACCGGAATGATCGGGGAGATCAGAGAGATTCCCGGAGCATTGTCGCCTCTTCTGTTTTTCTTTGCCGGAACTGTTGCCGCCCATGTATGTACCTTTTTCTGTCTGGAAAGTACTAAAACCATGATAATGATAAACACAACCTGAATGACAAGTGCGTAGATTCCCCAGGATGTATGCTGGTCATACGGATAAAGTGTCTTTCCGTTTTCATCAAGGAAAAACGCGGAATACTGTCCGTACAGTACCGGATTGACAAACATTCCGGCTCCAACGCTCATCATGAATGCACAGGTCGCAAGCACCCTCGGAATTCCAAGAGACATAAAGATCGGAAGTACGATGACGCCGATCGCCACGACTGCACCTGCACCGAAGATGGATGAGAAACATGCTGTTGTTACAACGCAAAGTAAGATACAGGTCAGCGCCGGCTTGTCTCCTCCGAGCTCCGTCGTTGTACGGATCAGAGTGGATGCGATCCCGGTGTTCATCAGAACACGTCCAAACCATGCACCAAAGATTACGTTAACAAGTGTCGCGCCCCATCCTTCCGGGCCGCTCTGGAAGGTGCTTGTCAAAGCATCAATCCAGCTGATACTGATGGCATCCTTATTTGCCGCGATAAAATCCGGGTTGGTTACAAATGTATTTCCGATCATCGGAAGTACTGTCCAGATCACTCCCATTACGAAAATACCAAGCATCAGATTTCCTCCGCGTACCGCGTACACGACCAGCCCAAAGAAGGAAATCAATAACAAAATTCCAATTAAATACTCCATAGTAGACCTCCTGTCACCCTTTCGTTTTCTTGTTTCATAAATCCGTTCCCTTTTTCTAAAAGCGCTTTCATATTTCCGATTATAGCGTTTGACTAAATAAAGTCAACATTTTTCTCCATTTCTTCGTCATTTTGTCATTTTATCTAATTTAATTATTAAAAATTTGTAAAGTATTTCGCCTCTAAATTTTTGTTTTTATGAAAGCGCTTTCATATTTATTGTTCAAAATGCCGGAAATATTATCTTTATGACAGATACAATATGCCGCACCTGGAAAACAATGTGCGTATTCGAAGAGGTCTATGCAATACTATGACATAAAAATCACGGAAACTGATCGTCTGTCCCCGTGATTTTCTAAATATATTATGTTATTCCAAATCATCTCCCTGTCGGGTCGTATACCTTTGATTTCCTGCTTCTAATTCCTTTTCTCTAACCAACGAAATCACTTCCAGATACGATTTTATCTCTGACTTCCATTTTCACCATCTCCATTTTTAGCATCTCCTTTTTATCCAGCCCTTACTCCCAGATTCCTGCTCTTCGGTACACTTCCTCGATAAATGCCTGCTTCTCCTTTACAGCAACAAGAACATCATCCCCGGAATTTGTATGAATATAAATCCGGTCCAGCGACATAGCAAGTGATGAAAGCGGATTGTGTGTCTCCTCAAGCAGTTCAATGTTTCTGTACCGAATACGTTTTTTTATGAAACCGAATACGATCAGCAGTTCCTGCTCTCCAAGGTAAATATAATTTCTGAAATATATCGGTACCATCAGAAGATCCACCAGAACGAGTACAATCAGGGCTGTGATCACAGATGCGATTTCCTCTTTTTCTCCTCCTGCAGCCGGAATGACTGACCAGAGAACCAGTACATTGACAAAAATCAGAAGCGCCCATGCCCACAGATCCACTTTTCCCTGAAACTTCATATCCGGAATTCCAAGAGTATCGTCCCGTTTTTCGGTTCTGTATACTTCCTCTTCTCTCTGTACTCTGATCCTGCCGCTCTCCTGCGCCCGTCTCTGCTCCTGTCTCTGTCTGATAAATATGAAAACAAACAAAGCTGCAACAAATCCGAGGACAACAAAGAAAAAGTATTTTCCGAGTCTTCCAAGCCAGATCGTCCCCACGCTGCACCATCCAAAGATCAATGCGAGAAAGGGTCCGGTCACCGCGAGGGTATCTCTGTTCATCATACTGCCGGCCCCGGTCTTTACGGAATTTTTCACCGCCGCATGGAGAGCCCACTGTTCGATCACGGCCATCACCACGCTCACTCCGTAGAGAAAGAGAAGGCTTGTTTTGCTTCCCCAGCTGTCCGGCTGTCCCCATAGTCCAAAATGCGTCGGGATCACATCCGGAATCTTCTGATACATCACTGCAATATAGATTCCCACGCCGATCGTAACAATCCACATCAGAAGCATAGAAAAAATCTCAGTCTTTCTGTAGTGTTCAAACATCTTCATACCTGGTCCCTCCCGTCTTATTTGATGTAAAATCCAATACAGTTCATTTCCGTATCAAAGGAAATGGTAAACTGTGCCCTGCCGTCTGAAAACTGAGCCATTACAATGGCCAGCGCGTATTCTGTTCCCGTGTCCTTGTCCTTCTGTCCGCTGATATTGGTTCCGCTGATCTTTTCGAAATCCCCCAGCGGTTCGATGGTTCCCTCGATTCCGGCCCGGATCTGATCCTCCGTAATCTGTGCTTTCATCATCTCGCTGAGCATTCCGTAAGCTTCGCAGAGCTTTCCCGTACAGGAAAGCTCTGCGATTTCTTCCGCTTTTTCCTGCACCTCCCTTTCATCGAAGTTTGACGAAAGCCTCGATGCACATCCGGCCGCAGGAAGCATCAACATGATTGCCGCCACCATAATACAAATTATTCTTTTTCCCTTTTTCATTTTTCTTCCCTTCTTTCTATTGGTATGGTGATACTCGTCTGGTATCCGTCTTTCAGTCTCGAAACCTGCATCGTTCCTCCATATGATTCCACAACATACCGGACATTGACAAGTCCGAGCCCTTCGTGTCCCTTTCTCTTTTTCCGCTTTGCCGGGCAGGAATTTCGAAGGCAGATCACAAGAAAATCTTTTGCTTCATCCATCTTGAGCGAAAGATAACGCTCTTCGCCGCACTCGGCAACTGCTTCCCTCGCATTGTCCAGCAGATTGGAAAAAATCGTCGTTACATCGATATCTTTCATGAACGAAAGATCCGCCTGCCCGATCTCAATACGAAGCCTTGCCCCTTTCATTTCCTGAAGATTCAGCTTTTCATTGAGGATCAGATTCAGCATCCGGTGTTCCGTATAGGTGACCCGTTCCAGACTCCTTAACATTCCTCCGATATCACTGCAATACCGGTCCGCCGCCTCCAGATCACCCAGGTGATACAGTTCCCCGATCATCTGAATATGATTTTTCACATCGTGAATTACCTTTCTGGATGCCTGATACTTCTCTTCCAGTTCCCGGTACTGATGCATCATCATCTCCTTTTGCTGTTCGTAGAGCTGATACTGTAAATTTTTCTTTTGCTGGCCGATCATATATCCGAAAAGATAAATAACCAGAAGATGAAGCAGTACAATCCCGAGCACCGCCACTGCCAGGCTCCCGTATCCGTAGATCATCAGCAGTGTCTCACCGTTCAGATACAAAGCAAAAATCAAAGCCAGCAGCAGGAACGGAAGAAGCAGAAATACTGCTGTCTGCCCGTTGGAAAGAAACACCTGATCCTTTTCACGGAACACTTTGACAAAATACCGGGAGACCAGAATGTATTCAGCTGCCAGCAGCAGATAAACCGCCGCCCGGAGCAGAAAATACCAGTTTCCGACCATCCGCGTCATGGATGAGCCGAATCCGTATCCGAAAAAATCAAGCAGCATCGTAAATACCAGATAACTTCCAAATACCGCCATGGCAAACAGGATGGTCTCCACAATTCCCGCCTTGGTCCGAAGGTAAAACAGCGATGACAGGACGAAGAGAATCAGCATACCGCACCCCGCATAAAGCAGCGCGTTTTCCTGCCTGAGTGTTAAAACCGAACTTAAGAATAAAATCAAAACCGTCGGAATACGGATGATGTGCGGGATCTCTTCCGCCCTGTGGTTCCGCTTCATGAAATACCATGCCGCATAGGTGTATGCCAGGCAGTAGAGAAGCTCTGCCAGCACAATAATGATTCTTTCTGTTTCTGTAAATCCTGTATTCATAACCATTTCCTCACAGCCGTCCGGCCAGAAACAGATTCAGTTCCTCCCGGAATGCCTTTCCCTTTTTCTGCGAAAGCGGAAGAACGCTTCCATCCATCATGGTAATCTCGTATCCTTTAATTCCCCTGACCTGATCCAGATTGACTACAAAGCTTTTGTGCGGCATTGCAAAGCCATACGGCCGCATTTTTTCCAGGCATTCACTGATCTTTGCCTGCTGGTAATAGACGCCTTCCTTTGTATGCACCTCAAGCATCCGGAATGTATATTCAAAGTAATAGATTTCCTCCGCCGGAATCCGGATTCTTCCCTCCTTCGTCAGAAGATCCACAACCGGCTTCTGATTTTCCTTCTGCATGTATTCCAGCGCTTCCTTAAGCTGCCGTTTAATTTCCTTTTCTTTAACCGGTTTGAGCAGGTAGCCGAAGGCATGAACTCCGAAAGCATATCCTGCATATCCGCCATAATTGGTAATATAAATAATTTCAACCTGCTTATCTGTCTTTCTGATCTCCTTCGCCGTCATGATTCCGTCCATCCCCGGCATATCAATATCCAGAAACAGAATATCATATTTACGGCCTGCCTCCAGTAATTCCTTTCCGCTTCGAAAGAGATCTACTTCGTATCGGTCCTCCTCTTCATGCAGGATCATTTTCCTGACATTTTCACACACAATTTCCTGATCGTCACAGACTGCAATCCGAATCATAAGCCCCTCCTTTTCCCCTTGTGCGTTCATTATAATTCTCTGAATTTTTATCTTCAAGTACCACAGCACGAAAGAAAGAAAATCCGGCATAAAAGACAGCAACCGGTATTTTTGAGACAAAAAAGGCACAGGCCCGGGATTCCCCCTGAGCCTGTGCCCATATTTCAGCCGGAATCCGCGGATTCCCTTTTATTTCCCGTTCCCGGCTTCTTTCCATATTTTCCGTTCCATCACGGTCAGCCAGATCTCCCATATCAGGTAGTAGAGGATGGTAAAGACCGCTGCCGCCGCCGTATACCGCAGCATATCCTCTGTCTGGTAGGACCGCACTTCAAATGTCAGCAGCGCAAATACTGTCTCGATCAGAATTCCGGCGGCCGCGGAAATCCAGAATGGCCGGTGAATCTGACGGTGCATCAGTTTCCGACGCTCTTTTCCCTTCATTCCAAGCCGGATCAGGAACAGATCCTGCTCCTGCATCGTTCCCGCCTCGCTCTGCGTCTTGGAATAAATCTGGAAAAGTCCGAATACAAAGACAAGCGCCGCTGCCACAGCCTGTGTCGTCAGATCCCGGACATTACTCTCTTTCACCTTTCCAATCATCTCATCCTTCGGATAAAGATTTCCGACCCGCTCATCAAATAACCGGTCGATCGGATGCTCTTCCTCCAGGAAAGAAAGCGCCGAAACCACATCCTCGTACTGACCCTTCGGTACTTCCCACAGAATCAGATTGGTCGGCCCGTCCGTCAGGTTGTCCTCATTCTGAACCATGTATTCTTCCCATGCTGCCTCTCCCTGCTCCAGAAGAACCGGCATGTTTTCTTCATTTTTCTTCCGTACGGATTCGTATCCCCGCTCAAATTCTTCATCGGAAAAGACAACAAGATGTTCCTGTTCTCCTTCTCCCAGAACTCCCGTCAGAATGTCCCGCTCTCTGCCGACTTCCTCATGACCGGTATAAATCTCATGCCTGCGGTCTACGCTGTAGTAGAGAAGCGGCTGTCCGAACCGGAGATAATTTCCCGTTCTGGAACCGCTGTAATCCAGATTTCTGGCCGGCATGGATACATTCTGCTGGTAAACCGTGTGAATCTCTCCATCTTTTAAATCCAGATTCTCCGGTGTTTTTCCAAGTGCCTCTTTCAAAGCCCGGTAGGTATCTTCGGAAATCCCGATATACTGTCCCTGCTCCATGCTTACCATCCGCTCGTCTTCCAGACTGCTGTTTCCTCTTACCGAGTTAACCCGCACCATCGGATAAATCTGCGTTTTCACGTCATACTCTTCCATGACCGCTTCCACCCGGTCCATATCCTGATCATAGGCCATGCTGACAATATCATATGGCAGCTGCGCCTCCGCCGATGGCGTAATCATTCCACTGATCAACGGAATTCCGGCAAAGGAAAGGACACAGATATGTACAACCGTCATGACGTAAATACTCCACCGGTTCTTTTTAAACCGGTATCTCCATTCCTTGTTCCAAAGCACATCCTTGATATATTTTTTCGGATTCAGCCGGGCTTTTTTGACGCTTCTTACCATCACTCCGGTCAGAATGAGGAACACGCCAAGGACAACAAACAGATAGCTTCCCTTATTCTCGCTCCAGGCTTCCGATGTATACCATGTCGCTGCCACATCAAGCAGCACCAGCCCCATAATCACCCTTCTCCATACGGCAGACGGCACGGTCTCCGCCTCTTTCTCCTCGTAGAGCACAGTGGAATTGCCCATCCGCAGGATATTTTCCTGATTCAGCATAGTAGAAAAAATCAGTGTCAGGAGAAACGCGATCCCGCCCCAGCCGATGACATAGGAGGAAAAGAACGATGGAAGCACGATTCTTCCCTGAAGCGCTTCTCTGAGTACAGAGTAGAGACCCCCTCCGGCAAGTATGCCGAGAATGGCGGATAATACCATACTGATGCCAAATTCTACCGCAAACAGAAGGTAGATCGTCCGGGTACGGATACCGAGAATCAGGAAAGTCCGGTATTCCCGGTTTCTCACCTTTGTATAATTGGAAATCAGGTTGTACATCAGCAGGATGCAGAGGAAAATAATCATCACTGTAGAACTTGTAAAGATCCCCTGCAGTTTCAAAATCCACTCCGGAATTCCCGGTACCTGCGGAATATTTCCGGATGAAAGGAATACTCCGAAGGCAACAATAAGGAAGATCGCAGTAAAGATCCCTCCCAGAATGAGAAGCACACCGTCTTTCATGCTGGAACGAAAGTTTTCCCATATAAGGATTCCAAGTTCTTTCGGATACCGCCCAGGAAAATAAAGTGCCTGCTTTCTACGGAGCTTTGCCGCTCTCTCCTGACGTTTGACCTCCCGGTAAGCTGCCATCTGCTCATACCATTCATCCAGGAAACGGAAACCTACATATTCAAACAGGCTGGCAATGGATACAAAAAGCAACGGCATCAGCTCAGCCTGTTCGCTATTCAGTTCTGTTCCGTGTACGCCTTCATAAGCGTTTGCCGCCTGAATGCAGGCGATCAGGCACAGAAATACCATTGCCCGTGATGCCAGGTCCAGCGCATGAACCTCTTTTTTCAAAAGCATCAGAATCAGACGCACCACATAAAGCAGTGCGGCAATGGTTCCCAGAATATGGCAAAACGCCAGCGTCGGACCTGCCGATGATCCAAGCCAGAAGTGCATATAGTCACCGGCCTGAAGCGCCTGAATCCATGCGCTGATCAGATTGTAGTTTTCCCCTCCTACCGGCAGCTGCCATACAACTGAATATAAAATCACTACAATCAGAGATAAAACGATTCTCCAGATTTTCGCCGCTTTCTTCATCTCTTCCTCTCTTTCTACCTATATCTGTTCCAGTGCATAAAGTGCAGCTCCTGCTGCTCCTACGATCTCCGGTTCCGGACAGATATAAAGTTTTCCCCCGATTTTTTCTTCTACCGCACGTACAACTCCCGGATTTTTCGCGACACCGCCGGTCATCATAAATTCCGGCTCCATTCCTGCTCTCTTTAAAAGTGAGTAGGATTTATTCGCGATCGCCCTGCAGATTCCATTTGCGATATCCGCCTTTTCTTTGTTATTGGCGATCAGAGAGATCACCTCCGACTCCGCAAAAACGGAACACATGCTTGTGATTTCAATATCCTCCGTCGATTTCATGGCGATCGGTCCCAGTTCATCGATATCGATCTCCAGAGATCTTGCTATCATCTCAAGGAAACGTCCAGTTCCTGCCGCGCACTTGTCATTCATGACAAAGTCCACGACTTCGCCGTTTTCATTTAACCGGATTCCCTTACTGTCCTGTCCTCCGATGTCGAGAATCGTCCGGATCTTCGGATTGAAATAATGAGCGCCCTTGCCGTGGCAGCTGATCTCGGTAACATTTTCATCTGCAAACGGAATGCTGACTCTTCCATATCCGGTAGATACAATTCTTGCGATGTCTTCTCGTTTCAGTCCGGCCCGGTCAAGCACCTCTTTTAAAATCCGGTCCGCACTCTCGCCGGACTTTGCTCCGGTCCGGATCACGGAAAATGCCCGGATTTTTCTGTCCTGATCCATGATCACGGCATTGGTCGACGTCGATCCGCTGTCAATCCCCATTACATACATGCTTTCCTCACCTCTCCTTTGTGATGTCTCTTTCCTGCTGCCTTTCAGTGATTCCAGAAATGCTTCCATCCTGGTCAGCACCTGTCCGTAACTCTGCTTCGTGTAATCTGTCTCCAGAAGCAGCATCGGCTTCTTTAAAATCCCTTTGAGCCATGCGTACTCATACGAATAATTATCGCAGAATTGGACGGTATGGTAAAGTACCCCGTCCACACTTTCTGCATATTTCTGAATCAGATCGTCTCTTCCGGCGGCAGCCTCCATCCGCATACACGGAAACTGGCTTAAAAGCCCTCTTACATATCCGCCAAACACATCTTCCGCATCGTAGAGCAGCTTTCTCGCAAGACCGGTACAGGTCAGGTCAAATGCCACATTGGCCCCTTTGTCCTTTAAGATCTGTTTGATCGTCTCGTCGGCTCTTGCACCGATGATTCCGATATTCGGCCCGCCCTTTTTCAGGGAAATCATTTCCTCCCTTTGATGGGCCCGGATAATTTCTTCCAGCTTTTCCTCCTCAAACTTCTTACCGGAATATACTTCATAAGCATGGATCATGTCACGGATCCGCTGTGCGTAAAGTGTGATCCCCGCATCTTTGATGATCCGCGGCGTATCCAGCATGTAAATGAATTTATCCGGCATCTCCTCGGTCAGTACGTCATAGAGCCTGCGGATGCTGTCGCAGCACGTCGTCAAGATGATTCCGTCATACTCTCCTTTTGACACTTCCTCCAGCACGCCCTTCGCAAAGCTGCAGATGTTCGGATGCATCTTCATATCCGCCTGATTAAAACTGGTCACCTGCGGCTCAATCCTCTGAACCGTTTCTCCCATGGCCGCGAAGACTTCCACAGGTGCATATTTACATATATATCCTAACATTCCTTTTCCTCTGTCTCCAACAATTCTAAAAATGCCTCCAGACGCGTCTTGATCTGTCCGTCGTGGCTGTTTCTCTTGTCAATCCCGTCACCGTCCAGAATCAGCATCGGGATGCCTTTTTCTTTCATCCGGTCTTTCAAGATCAGACTTCCGCCGGATGCCTGCTTGCATCCCCAGTGGCAGAAATGGATAACCGCGTCCGGTTTCAGCCGGTCCGCCAGCTCTCCGACCATATCGGCCTTCCGTGAATAAGAGCCATTGTACAGATTCCGGATGATCTTTTTGGCAAGTGACTCAAACGGTTTTTCCGGATCCATCTTCTCCATGTAATCAATGACAATATCCCCTGCCGTGATCTGATACTCTTTGCTTCCGTTAAAATATTTCTTCAGTGTTTCCTGATAAAACGGCAGAAGATGAATCCAGAGAATCCTCTTTCCTTCAAATTTCGGGTATGTCTGAATATCCTCGACCATAAAACGGATCAAGTCAAGAAATTCCTGCGTTCCGATAAGCAGATGGGTTCCCATCATCAGATACAACTGGCTGATAATCTCTCCCGGATAATAATAGGTATTCTGAAGTTCAAAAAACCGGAACAGCTCTTTTCTCGTCTCATTTTCGATCCGGATGGTCTCCCGCAGTTTTTCCTCGCTGAAACGTACTCCAAAAGTTTCGGAAAGCTTCTCTGCAAGTTCCCGAAGCTGATCCGCCAGATAGGAGACTGACGCCTCATCATCCCGGTACGGGACATCCAGAAAGGTAAACGGTACTCCCTTTTTCTTCTCCAGATAACGGAACGTATTGAGGTTTCCGTCACAGGAAAGAGAGGTCGTCACCGCATAGTGGGGCTGGCGCACCACGCCGCTGTCCACGCCTCCGACAAAAGTCTTATGATAGGAACAGAGTGTCGGCGCAATTCCGGCATTCTGTGCGTAGTCGATGAACTGATCTTCCAGATGATATCCGCTTAAATAGCACGAAAGACACTCGATGGAGAGTGTCCGGATTCCCATGCTCTGCATGATCTCGCACGGCGCGAAAATATTGCTCCACACATAGCTGTCCTCTCTGGCAAGAGCGTCCGCCACCAGTGACATCATCATCGATTCCAGCTTCTGATATCCTTTGGAAAGCCCGCTCTTTGGCAGAAGTCTGGTTCTCCATTTGTTTGCCTGAAACCCGAAAATCATTTTGTTCCAGCTTTTCTCAGGATGCTCGATTGCTTCCTGTCTTACAAAGTCAATATATTTGTCTGCAACTGACATGCTGTCATCCCTCCTTATTTCTTTGTAAGCGGTACGAAAGCCCCGATGAAAAGAGGATTCTCCTGTTTTTTCATCAGGGCCGGGCGTCTTAAAATGCCGCAAGCAGTTTTTCAATATGTTCTTCTTTTGTTGCCCATGACGTACAGATCCGGATCACCGTATGGTCCGCGTCATAGCGTGTCTCATGGTTAAACAGGAATTCTTTTTCCAGTTCCTGTAATTTCGTATCTTCCACAATCACGAACTGCTGATTCGTGATACTGTCCATATAGAAGCGGTATCCTTTCTCCTGAAGCTCCTTTTTCAGCTTCATGGCAAGCCGGTCCGCATGGCGTCCCATCTCCATGTAGAGGTCATTCTCAAACATGGCAAGGAACTGTAGGCCGAGGAGCCGTCCCTTTGCGAGCATTCCGCCTTTCTGCTTGATCAGGTAGCGGAAGTCCTCCTTCAGCGCCGAATGGCTGATAACGACACACTCCCCGAACAGCGCTCCCACTTTGGTGCCTCCAATATAAAAGGCATCTGTCAGTGCCGCAATGTCAGAAAGCGTCACATCGGTCCCTTCCGCTGCAAGTCCATAGGCAAGCCTTGCACCGTCCAGGAAAAGATACAGTCCGCACTCGTCGCAGACCTTTCTCAGATCTGTCAGTTCCTGTTTTGTATACAGCGTGCCAAGCTCTGTCGGATGTGAGATGTATACCAGCTTTGGCTGTACCATATGTTCATGCGCTCCATCCGCCCAGTGGCTGTCATGGGCCTCTTTGACCTGCGCCGCCGTAATCTTTCCGTCCTTGCCCGGCAGAGCAAGAACTTTATGGCCGCACGCCTCAACAGCACCGGTTTCATGAACATTGATATGTCCGGTCTGCGCGCAAAGCGCCCCCTGATACGGGCGAAGTGCCGCGTCGATCACGGTCAGATTGGTCTGAGTGCCGCCCACAAGAAAGTGGATGTCCACGTCCTCCCGGCCAACTACTTTTCTGATACGGGCTCTTGCCTCTTCGCAGTACGGATCTTCCCCGTACCCGACACTCTGCTCCATATTCGTATCTATCAGTTTCTGAAGGACGGCCGGATGCGCTCCTTCCACATAATCATTCTGAAACATAATCATAGTCTTACCCTCCTGTCCGTTCTTTTAATCCTTATAACTCTCTATAACGCTGCGGATTGCTCCGCATTTCATGCCAACGTTATCAGTATATCACATTTTCCGGACATTTACATAAGCTGTGCGAAAAAGGATGCGCCCACAACCGTCAAAAGTCCTGCCGTGACGATCGCAAGGCTTCCCATGGCTCCCTCGACTTCGCCCATCTCCATGGCCTTGGCGGTTCCCATCGCATGGGAGGCGGTCCCAAGGGCCAGTCCTTTTGCGATCGGATGGCGGATCTTTAAGATCTTATAAAGCCATTCTGACGTGATATCTCCGATCATTCCGGTCACGCAGATGACCGCCACGGTGATGGCGGTTATACCACCCATTTCCTCTGAGACTCCCATCCCGATAGCTGTGGTGATGGACTTCGGGAGCAGGGTTACATACTGCTCGTGGTTTAAACCGAACAGTTTGGATAACAGAAAAATGCTGACAAGGCTTGTCAGTACGCCCGCCAGGAGCCCGCACAGAACAGCCGCCAGAGTTTCCTTCAGAAGCTTGAGCTGTTCGTAAAGCGGCACCGCAAGGGCAACCGTCGCCGGAGTCAGAAAATAACTGATATATTTGGCGCTTGCATTATAGGACTCGTACTCTACGTTGGTGAGCGCCAGAAAGGCGATCAGTACAATCGCTGTGATCAGAAGCGGGTTCAGCACCGCAAGTTTGTACTTCCGTTTCAGCAGAAGCCCCCCTTCGTAGACAACCAGGCTGATCACCGGTCCAAAAAAGAGGGAATGTTCAATAAAGCTCTGCATCTTATTCTTCTGCTCCTTTCTCCGTTTTCTCGATGACCTTTTCCGTCACAATGCCGGTCACTCCCATGACGAAAAGCGTCGTCACAAAGGTGATCACTATCACCGGCACTACCACCGGGCGCAGCTTATCCCAGGCTGTCATCAGTCCTACCGCCGCCGGAATAAACATCACCGGCATCAGTTCGATTAAAATCACCGATGCCTCTTTGACCTGAGGCACACGGATTAATCCGGTCATCAATGCCGTCAACATCAGCACCAGTCCATAAACACTGGCCGGAACCGGAAACGGGAGAAGCCGGTTAAGGATCTCCCCCAAAAGTGAAATCATCAGTATAATTAAAAATTGCCGTAATACTTTCATATTTTTCTCCTGTTTCTTTTCTGTCATTATGTAAAAGGCATATGCGCAGCCGTTTTAGGATGCGCCCTGCCCGGACGCATGATCCAGCAGATAGACAACAAGCATATCCACCATCTTGTCATAGCTTTCCACACCGTTTTCCTGCCCGTTCGACTTTAAATAGGCATCGTTAATCTGATTGGACACCTCCGCAATCCTGCCTTCATGCTCTGCCCAGAACGCATCATTTCTCTGAAGGTCTTTCCTTGCGTTTTCCGGAAGCATCCCGTAAAGTTCCTCGTAGGATGCCTGATCATAATTCCAGAGCTGGTTGGTCGCATACAGCCATCCGGATAAAGCCGCACTGTACCGGAATTCCACCACATCCGACCGGCCGCACGCAAGCCAGGCGATGAAGTTCGCCTCCTGCTCCTGCATGAATCCTTTCAGGTGAGAGAGCTCGTGGCACATGGTAAACGGAATATTATACGCAGTCATGTCCCCATTATAATTGGCTTCCACCGTAAACGGGGAATAAATTCCCGTCAGTGACTGTATGGAAAGGAATTCCGAAAAAATCAGCTTTTTCGGCTCCGGATAATAACCCTTCAGTTCCCGGTAGTCTTCCCCCAGCGTCTGCATGGCCCGGACCGCATTCTTTCCGGCATCGGTCGTAAAGAGAAGCTCCCCGTCATCGTCCCTTGTAACAGAAGGCTCCGTATCCTGCACCGCCTGAGTCAGCGTCAGGCAGACGCGCCGCAGTTCATCCACGGTATAGTCCCGCGGAAGAATTCCGCTCCGCTCTGCAAACGAGGTGCTCCGGTAATTGATCCCGCAGTTGATCACATATAGAAATGCGAGAACCGATACGGTCCACAGCAGTACGACCGCCGTCTTCTTCGTCCGGTAAAAATTCCAGTTTTTATGGATAATCGAAAGCAGAATGTACAGAAAACCTAAAATGAGAGTCAGCACAAAAAGATACAGGCCGATCTCCGCCACGGAGGTCGGAACCAGCCCGAAAATCCGCCCGATACTTCCCGTCAGAGCCGGATAGATATGCTCTGTATGCCAGTCGGCAAATCCGTCTACATACACCGACGCAGCCATCAGGGCCACTGAGACGGCAAGAAGAATCAACGGAATCAGCACCCGCTTTTTAACTCGTCTCTTTCGTCTCTTCCTCATTTGCAAAACCTCCCGGAAACATCTTGTGAAAATAGTCTCTTGTCCGGCGGACATCCTGATCCACCTGATTTTTGACTTCCTCAAGGGAATCAAACTTCTGAATCCCCCGCAGGAAAAGATAAAACTCAATCATCACTTTTTTCCCGTACAGGTCCATGTCAAGCCCCGGTATATATGTCTCCACCGTAGTCTTCGGATCATTGTCCACCGAAGGTCTTGTCCCTACATTGGTGACACCTGCGTACCGCTTCCCGTCAATCCACGCCATAACTCCGTAGACTCCGTGCTCCGGAAGTTTGTCCTCTTCCTGATACTGTAGATTCGCCGTCGGCATACCGACCTTTCTTCCATTTCCTTTTCCGTGAATAATGATTCCTGTTAATGTATACAATGGTGTTCCTCCGCCTGTCCATTTTACTTCATAACGCTTATTATGACATTTTTCTCCAAAGCAATCAAGTCTCACTTCTTTTTTTCACAAATTTATGGAAGCATACTTGCGGCCGCAAGACCGAGGGCAAGAAAGGGGCCAAGGGGAATGGTCTCTTTCTTTTTGCGCTTTTTGACGGCTGTCATGGCAAGTCCATAGATTCCTCCCGCCAGAAGCCCCAGAAACAGCCCAAGGATCCCCCGACTTGTTCCGAGGCAGAAGCCGGCTGCCGCCATCAGTTTGATATCTCCGCCTCCAAATGCTCCCTTTACAAGCAGGGTGGAAAGAAACAACGGAAATGCACTGGACACTGCCCCTGACACCGCCTGCAGAAGAGACATCTGCTGCCACGTATCCGTAAAAACGGCAAGCAGCCCCGGAATCAGGAGAAGTGCCGGATAACGGTCCGCAATCCTTCTTTCGTTCCAGTCCGACACTGCCGCGCCAAAAAGTACTGTCAGAAACAGTAGTTCACATACGATATTCATAACATCCTCTTTTCGTGATCATTTTATGATAGGTCAAATTGATAAAACAGAATTGTTTTCAGAAAAGGAGAAAGGGATGCGCCCTTTCCCCTGTTGAATGGTCTTTGAATAATCTTTTTGCTATTTTGATTCCTCATCCTTTAACGTCCGGAACCAGAAGACCGTCATCTGATCCTGATAATCCACCCCATAGGTCATGCCGTGCGCTTTCAGGATCGTGCTGACAATGGAAAGCCCAAGCCCGGTTCCCTCCCTGCGTCCTGCCTGATGCTGGCTTCTCTGATACCTCTCCCAGATCAGTTCCCGCTCCTCCTCCGGAATCGGATTTCCCGGATTTTTCACTTCTACAAGACAGCCATCTTCTCCCGTCTTCAGGGATACGATAATTTCCTTTTTATTTTCAGTATGATTCAAAGCATTATATAGAAGGTTTCGGATCACCTGGCTCATTTTCAGCGCATCTACATATACCGGAATCTCCGTTTCATCCGAAACAAACCGAAGCTGAATTCCGTACTCTCTGGCACTCGGCTCGCAAAACATGATTTCAGATTCTACGATTTCATACAGGTTGTACCATTCTTTTTTCAACTGAAGATAGCCAGTCTGAAGCTGAGAATAGTCCAGAATATCATTTACCATCTCGCTCATACGCTTTGATTCCCGGATAATCAGGTTCAGATCTTCCGTACGTTTTTCCTCATCCTTCCAGTGGATGTCGCGGACCATTTCCGCATACCCTCCGATCAGGGCCAGAGGAGAACGGAGTTCATGAGAGACATTGGCAATGACTTCTTTCCGTAGATCGTCCACTCTCCGAAGTGCCCGTGAAAGCTCTTCCACGGAGTCCGCCAGCTGTCCGACTTCATCATTCAGCTTCAGGTTCGGTACCGCTGTCAGATCCCCTTTTGCCAGGTCATCTACGGTACCTTTGATAATATGGATCGGTTTCGTAAACTTTCTGGAAAGGATATGCGCCAGAATTGCCGAAGCAATCATCAGAAGAACGCTGAAAAAGATCAGCTGTCTGCGGTTCATATCCAGTACCTGATTCAGTTCCGTAAAATTCTGTGTCAGAATAATATATTCCTTTTCTCCGTTATAGAGGACCGGAATCCCGATTTCATAAGATATCAGCTGTGATCTTTCCCTCACTTCCCTGCTGAAAGACTCCCCGTCCAGAATGGATTGGTATTCTTCGCTGTCTCTGATATTCTGCCAGGGCTTGATATTTTTCTCATCTTCATCGATGTCCAGCTGGTGTCCGTAACTGTAAATGGCTTCCAGCCGGCCTTCGGAATCGACAATCATCAGCTTGCCGTTAATCGTCTTGCTCAAATATGGAATCAGCTGATCATTGTCTGCCAGATCTTCACTGTTGAGCTGTTCCTCCACCGGTTCCAGCCGTTCCTGTATCCCTTCAATCGCCATCTTTGTGTAGTTTCTCTCCAGGACAAGGATCTGGATAACCCACATCAGGGCGATCGTAAAGATGACAAGAGCCATCATGATGAGCCAGAGACGCGCCATCATGCTGGAAAAAAGGCAGTGCTTTTTTTTATTCTCTGTACTCAAATTTATATCCGACTCCCCACACAGTCTGAATCAGCTTCCGGCGGTCTCCCAGATGCTCTCTCAGAGATTTGACATGGGAATCTACGGTCCTTGTATCTCCATGGTACTCGTATCCCCATACTGTCTCCAAAAGCTGTTCCCTTGTCAGGACAATGTGTTCATTTTGTGCCAGCTTAACCAGCAAATCAAATTCCTTTGGCGGCAGATTGATCGTCTTCTCCCCGATTTCCACCAGCCTCGCATCGATCTGAATCCTCAGATCACCAAACTGTAAAATCATATTCGGCGCGCTTCCGGTCCTTTTGAGTACCGCATTCACTCTTGCCATCAGTTCTTTCGGACTGAACGGCTTGGAGACATAATCGTCCGCGCCCAGATTAAATCCAAGAAGCTTGTCATACTCCTCGCTCCTTGCAGTCAGCATGATCACCGGGATCTGTGAGTGCTCCCGGATCTCCGCAAGAGCCTCAAAACCGTCCTTTCCCGGCATCATAATATCCAGAATCAATATATCAAAATCCGTCTTATCCAGCAGGTCGATTGCTTCCTGCGCATTTTCCGCCTCCTGGCACTGGAATCCCTCCAGTTCTGCGTAAGTCGATACCAGTTTTCTCAGATGCATGTCATCATCCGCGATCAGCATCCTTCTCAGCATCCGCCTCATCCTTACCCCTCCTTCCATCCTGCCCCATGGACAGTACCCCTTTTCGGGTTCATTTTTTCTATTATAAAGTGTAATTGTAAGAATTTTGTGTGCATTTTCTAAAAAAACATGGGAAAACGGATGAGGCGGTTTTCCTGCTATTCTTTCCGTGTTTTCGCATTCATTACAAGCATCTGGAGCCGGTTTTCTATATTTGCAAAACTGACATCCGGATCATAATCCAGCGTCAGGATCTGGATATCCGGATACCGCTCTTTGAGCCTCTTGGAAATTCCTCTTCCGACCACATGGTTCGGTAGACATCCAAACGGCTGTAAAATAACGAAGAACTTACAGCCATTCTTTGCGTGGTGCAGTATTTCTCCCGGAATCAGCACCCCTTCTCCCGCGTCAAACGTATGATGAATGATCGGATCGCTGTCCTTGACCAGATCCTGCATTCTGCATGCCGGGCGATAAAGCGGATGCATTTTTGCGATCGAATCCGTCACGTTGTGGGCCAGATTGAAGATCTGATTTGCTGTGTGGAACCACACCTTATCCTTGACCGGCTTCTTCAGATGATATTCCCTGTTCTGGCTGTCTTTATAAAAATAAGTCTTACGGATTACATCCGTCATCCGCGCTTCAACAATCTCAAACCCGTTGTTTTCCAGATATCTTTCAATCTCATGATTGGCACCCGGATGGAAATTCAGAAGGTACTCTCCGACAATCAGTACCCGCGGCCGCGGGGTTGTCCGGTCATATGAAACCTGTTTCATGATTTCGATGGCCTTTTTAAAGCCTTTCTTCATTCCGGAAATGCCGGAGCGTTCCAGTCCTCCTATCACCTGATCCATTGCTTTTTCAAATGCCCGGTCCGCACTTCCTTCTTCCGTCTCATACGGCCGGATCTTCCGAAGAAGTTCCTCCAGCACATCGATCATCGGAAGACCGAAGGCAATCCGCATGGCGGAAAGCAGATTCATCTGAAAGCCCGGATGCAGGTTGTGATAATCCATATCGTCATTGGTCAGAATCGGAACATTCTCGTATCCCGCATCATCCAGAGCCTTGCGAAGCAGCGCACCGTAATGGGTAAGACGGCAGTCTCCGATATATTTTCCCATTGCGATTGCCACATGGTCGGTATCGTACTTTCCGCTTTTCAGTGCCGCAAGAGCTTCGCCAATGACAATCTGTGCCGGGAAGCAGATATCATTGTGCACATACTGCTTCCCGAGCCGGATCGCTTCCTCCCGACCGATCTCCAGCGGAACCGTGCGGATTCCCTGCCCTGCATAGGCCGCTGCCATCAGTCTGGAAAAGGCATGGGATGTATTCGGGATCAACACAACTTTTTCCTGTCTGCTTTCTTTCGTATATTTCACCGGATACGGATCTTTCAGTTCATGAAGTTCAAGTCCCCGTTTTTTCTCCCTTCCCATGGCTACCGTCTCCAGGAAGGAACGGACACGGATTCGGAGCGGTCCTTGAATATCACTTTCATCCAGCTTCAAAACAAGCGGTGTCTTACCGGAAATCTCCTTCATGAGACGGATGATTTCGTCTGAAAGGTATGCATCATGACCGCAGCCAAAGCTTACGATCTGCACATATTCCAGATGTTCGTTGCCAGCCGCAAGGATTGCAGAAGAAATCATCCGTGCATGGTAGTTGTTTACGATATCCAGCCGGCTTTTGCTTAAATCCACCTCATTGGCCTCCGGCAGGGAGTCCGCCGTCAGCACCGGGATTCCCATCCGCGTAAACATATCCGGCAGATCGTGGTTGACCAGAGAATCATTCTGATACGGCCTTGCCGCCAGTACCACCGCGAATCTTCCGGTACGGGTCACTTCCTCAAGGATGGCGCTTCCCGCTTTTTTCAGTTCGGTGTGGAAGGTATCTTCCGCCCGGTCTGCCGCTTCCATGGCCTGTCTTGTCATCTCTTCCGGGATCTGGAAGGTCGCTTTCATATACTGAGTCAGCTGCCTGTCCCGGTCTTCCTTCGTATACCAGTGGAACAGCGGGGCGTCATACGGGATTCCCCACATCTGCGCCGGATTGTCCGAGTTGCGCACGACAATCGGATATCCCTTTACAACCGCGCACATGGACTCACTTGTCTTTTCCGTGTTCTCGGTCGGAACCGTCGTGATCGATGGCATGAAAATCCGGTCCACCTTTTTGGACGCCAGATTTCTCAGGTGCCCGTGGACAAGCTTTGCCGGAAAGCAGACTGTATCTGAAGTTACCGCTGAAAGACCTTTTTCATAAATCTTCCTTGTACTCGGATCCGAAATCTTTACATCAAATCCCAGAGATTCAAAAAATGTTACCCAGAACGGCATCGTCTCCCAGAAGGAAAGGACACGCGGAATTCCGATGGTAATGTTCCTTTTCGGTGCAAGCTCCGGATGCGGATACTCCCGGAACAGAAGCTTTTCCCGCTTCCGGAACAGGTTCGGCACGGCATTTGCCTTCTGCGTCTTTTCCTTTAACTGCTGCCGAACATTGGAATCCTCCGGCATGCCAAGCACCGTTCCCCTCTCACACCGGTTGTTCGTGATCCACGCATTGCCGTTGGAGAAGGTGACGATCGTCCTCTTACAATGGTTCTGGCAGAACGGGCACGGAGAATTGGACTCCTGCTTATAGGAAAAATCATCCAGAGAGTCCAGATCGATAAACGTCCTTTTCTCCGGTTCTTTCTGGTGGCGTTCCTTTGCGATCAGCGCAATTCCGATGGCTCCCATGATGCCCGGATACGGCGCCCGGAATACTTCCCGCCCGAGGTATTCTTCCATCGCCCGGACTACCGCATCATTTTCAAACGTGCCGCCCTGCACGACAATCCGGTCTCCCAGAGAGTCCCGGTTGGAAATGCGGACGACTTTCGTAAAGACATTTTCTATAATGGAACGGCACAGACCGGCCATGATATCCTCCGGCTGTCTTCCGTTTCTCTGCTCTGTAATAATGCTGCTGTTCATAAAGACCGTACACCGGCTTCCAAGCACCGCCGGATGCCTGGACGAAAATGCCACCTCGGCGATCTGCTTTGACGGTATCTGCAAGGTAGATGCGAAGTTTTCCAGGAAGGAACCGCAGCCTGATGAACATGCCTCATTGACAAGAATGTTGGTAATAACACCGTTGTCCATCCAGATCGCTTTCATGTCCTGTCCGCCGATATCTAGAATAAATGTCGCATCACTGACATATTTCTGCACCGCCCTTGCGTGTGCTACCGTCTCTACGGTATGGTACTCTGCCTGGAATGCCTTTGCAAAGAGCTGCTCACCGTATCCGGTTGTCCCTGCCGCAATGATTTCCAGTCTGGCACCCGCCTTTTTGTAGCGCTCCCGCATCTCAATCAGGGCACGCTTTGCCACCATAAGCGGTTCTCCTTCATTCGGTGCATAGAAAGAGCCGAGAATTTCCTCATCTTCTCCGATCAGAACAAACTTTGTCGTCGTACTGCCCGAATCGATTCCCAGATAGGCTCTCACCGTCTCTCCCGGTTCCGGCTGTTTCCATTCCACCGGTTTTGTCGCATGTCTGCGGCGAAATATCTCTTCCTCTTCTTTAGACGCAAAAAATGGCCGGGCTTCCTTCGAGTCGGCATCCTTTTCTTCTTTTGCATTCTGAAGAAGCTGTGCGTACTCGGAAGCGGTACGGCTTTTCGTTTCAAACATCGTCTTCAGTGAGATGGCTGCACCGTAGGCCACCATCAGTTCCGGGTGTTCCGGCCTTAAAATATCCTCCGGAGAAAGATCCAGACGCTCGGCAAAGACACGGACGAGAACCGGATTAAAGGTAAGCGGTCCTCCCTCAAATGCTACCGGCTTTTCGATCTCAAGTCCCTGGGCGAGTCCGCCGATGGTCTGCTTGGCAATCGCATGAAATGCAGAAAGGGCCAGATCGGACTTGGCCACTCCCTGGTTCAAAAGAGGCTGGATATCGGTCTTCGCATACACGCCGCACCGTCCTGAAATATCATAGACACAGGTTCCCTGTTCAGCCAGCGCATTGAAATCCTCCACGGAAACTTTGAGAACGGACGCGATCTCATCGATAAATGCGCCGGTCCCTCCGGCACAGCTTCCATTCATCCGCATGTCTGCGACCTGAAGTGCTCCCGTCCCCTCTTCCCTGCGGAAGAAGATCATCTTTGCATCCTGTCCTCCAAGCTCAATAGCGCTCCCTACGGACTCATACTTGTCCTGAAGCGCGATGGCATTTGCCGCCACCTCCTGTACAAAAGGGACATCCATTTTCTTTGCAACGGGTTTGGCTCCCGAACCGGTCAGCGCGATCCGCACCGGCACATCCGGGCATTCCCGCGCGAATTCCTCTACCGCGCGGACGACACTTTTTAACTGCTTTGCATGGTGCCGTCTGTAATTTGAATACAGGATTGTCCCTTGTTCCGGGTCCACCGCAACGATCTTTGTCGTGGTGGATCCAACGTCAATTCCAACCAGTAATTCCTGATCAGATGAAAGTCTCAAATTTCTGCTAATCATATACTTCATCTGCCTTTTCTTAATGTATCTTAAATTTTTTCATCTACCTTGAAACAGGATTCCCCTGACGGACCATCTGTCGGCAGGGGAATCCCATTCAATTTGTCATGATTGAATTATTAACACAAAGTGAGGAAAATGTCAATTTTTCTGTTTATTGATTTAAAATCCGCATAAACTCCTCTTACAGTACCGGACATACGGTTTTCATATCCGTACCGTCTGTTTCATTTACGATCAGGAAAAGTCCGTCTGGTCTCAGGGCGCAGCAGACCGCACAAAGTTTCCCCGGTCTGTTCATTATTCCAGTACCACAAATCTTCCGGCTCCGTCACCCGGAACATACCTGAAAGCACCTTCCGGTCCGGACAGATCTTCGGGAAAAGATCCTCCAGCCCGGCAAACAGTTCTTCATTATAATACTCCGTTCTGTCATCGCCCCACAGCGCACAGTAGAATATCCCCGTCTCAACCATATCCTGGAACATATTGCTTCCGTAACTCAGCTCCGGCATATATCCCGCACGGCTGTCCGAGACTTCACAGATTCCCCGGAATCCGGAAATCTGTGCAAAGCTCACCGGCACTCCCAGTTCCGGTGAAGAAGTTCCCACCCTTCCCGGCGTCATAAGTAGGATCTTCTTTCCTTTCCCTCTGTACCATGCATTGACCGCGCCCACTGCCTCCGCCGCCTGAGACTTGAGCGCATAAGGATATTCATAGTAGGCTTTCGCATCGATCTGTATGACCACATCGATCTTCTCCCTCTCCGAAGTCCCCATGGCGGAATCTCTGAGACGGAAAAAGCAGTCCTTCTCCGGCAGTCCTGGAATCCCGGTAATGCTTCCCTTCTCCCCCGTATAGAGCGGCCGGCACTGGAGAAGGTTGACTACGAACTCGCCTTCTTCATTCAGATTGACTGTATACTCAATATCCACCGGATTGCCGTAGACCTGACCTAGTGTTTTCAGTACGCTCTGCATAAGACCGGTAAACTCCCTGTTCTCAAGAAGTCCCTATAACTAAAAACAGCGAAAATGATATGCTGTCCTTCCTGACAGGAAATCTGATCCTCAGGACAATACGAAGTTAACCTCTTTCTTTGTTTATCATAATTATTTTCTGTCTATTCTGGTTTTTTTATTTTATATGGATTTTTTTCTGACTTCATATTGACACGTCCCGATTTATGAGTTATTATTAAGACATCAAAAGAAAAGGAGGACGGACCACCAAAAACATAAGTTCAACATTTAAATTTTAAAGAAACGAGGTATAGTCCAATGGCAAAGTAATCGAAATATTATTGAAAACACTATTCAGAAAGGATAGTTTTAAATAGATATCAATTAAACAAGGAGGAAAGACCCATGGATGGAATAGGTAAATAATCCACTGTACGAATGCGAAATCGATACAGTGGATTTTTATTGCCCTCTTATATATTTTTACTTTACACAAAAAGGTGATTATTGAAAAGCCATCGGACCTCGGCGGATTTTCAACATGCCAAGGTTTCCCGTCCTTTCATCAGAACTTCGATATAATGGTCGAAATCTACATCATTTTGTTTTTTCAATATCTCAATATAACTTTCCTTGATGTGATCTGCCGCGATATCCGTTGCATCCGGCATTCCCATGGCATCCCCCAATGCCATACCAAACAAAGCACCTGCAATCTTATTTTTCATTCCACCACTTCCATGCTCTATTGCAATTGCAACTTACTTTTTTGTCCTGTATCAATTGAACAAAATGACTGCATTTTTCATAAACGGTTATTAACTACAGAACAAAGTTTCCTGTTTAATAAAATATTGCCCGGTACAAACCGGGCAACACAAAAAATCTGTTTTTTTATTATACCTGAATCACTCCTGCCATGCTGCAGAGCAGGACGATAATTCCAAGAACAATCCGGTACCATCCGAAGGCCTGGAAGTCATGCTTTTTGATGTAGTCCATCAGGAAACGAATAACTACGATAGACACAAGAAAGGCGGTAATCATACCGACCGCAAGCACCAGCAGTTCGGATCCGCTAAAGGCAAATCCATACTGAAGAACTTTTAAAAGGCTTGCGCCAAGCATAACCGGAACCGCAAGGAAGAAAGTAAATTCGGATGCCGCTTTTCTTGATACACCGATAAGCAGGGCGCCGACAATCGTGGCACCGGACCGGGAGGTTCCAGGAAAGATTGCCGCAATCAACTGGAAGACTCCGATGATCAGCACAGCCGAAATTGTCAGATCCTCCACTGTCTTCATCCGCGGTCTTTTCCCTTTATTCCAGCGTTCAATCACGATGAACGCAATACCAAAGACAATCAGGGCAATCGCAACCGGAACTGCATGATAGAACATTGCTTCAAATACATCATCAAACAGAATCCCGATCACAGCTGCCGGAATGCAGGCCAGAAGGATCTTTCCCCAGAGGATCATTTTCTCCATTTCGATTACCGGTCTGTTTTTGTCTTTAAACTGAAACGGGAACAGCTGGTTCCAGAACTGCAGTACGACCGCAAAAATCGCGCCAAGCTGAATCACAACAAGAAAGACATTGACAAAGTCCGCGCTTCCTTTCAGCTTGACAAACTCGTCCAGAAGGATCATGTGTCCTGTACTGCTGACAGGAAGCCATTCCGTGATTCCCTCCACAATTCCAAACAAAACTGCTTTTATAATTTCCATTTATTTTCTCCTTGTTTCTTTTTTGATTGATTCTTTTTCAGGTATCAAAGTGCTGCCATGGCAATCGTGCCTGCAGTCAGCAGAACCAGTCCTGCCGCCGCTTTCCTGCTGAGCTTTTCTCCAAATACAAAGTAGGAAAATACAACAGTCACAAGCACGCTCAGCTTGTCAACAGGAGCCACAATACTGGCCGGGCCTTCCTGAAGAGCCCGGTAATAGCAGAGCCATGAAGCTCCTGTAGCGATCCCGGAGCAACAGATAAAGATCAGCTCTATTTTCGGAATCTGCCGGACTTCCTGCTGCTTTTTCCGGATTCCCACCATAAGCCAGGCCATCACAAGCACCACACAGGTACGGATTGCTGTGCCGAGATTGGATTCCACGCCGGAGATCCCGACCTTTCCGAGGATCGCCGTAAGACTTGCAAATACTGCGGATCCTGCCGCATAGAGAATCCAGCCTGCACCGCCCCTGGAATCTTTAATCTCCACATCCTTTTTCTCGATCATCAGAAAAATTCCGGCCGCAATCACAATTACCGCTGCCGCTTTCGGAATTGAGATTCCTTCCTGCAGAAAGATCAGGGCAAGCAGGATTGTCAGCACTGTACTGGACTTGTCGATCGGAACAACCTTGTTGATATCCCCTGTCTGCAGCGCCTTAAAATAACAGAGCCACGATGCTCCCGTGGCCGCGCCGGACAGAATCAGAAAGACAAGCGTTCTCGCATCAATCAATGAAATCTCATCTGCCGATCCTACAATTCCTACAATCACCCACGAAAAAATCAGGATCACGATCGTCCGTACCGCTGTGGCTACAGTAGAATCGGTTTTCCTGATTCCGCATTTTGCCAGAATGGACGTGACCCCCGCAAAAAAAGCAGAACCCACAGCATACAAAAGCCACATCAGACATTCCTTCTTTCTCTATCAGGATTCCCGGTCATTTAACCGGTAACCAGCACCCCACACCGTCTCGATGATCTTCGGATTTCTGGCATCATCCTCAATTTTCTCTCTCAGACGGTTCACATGAACCGATACCGTCGCCGCATCGGATACATACTCAAATCCCCATATCTTTTCAAAAAGTTCTTCTTTTGAAAACACGATATTTGGATTTTCTGCAAGGAACCGAAGCAGCTCAAACTCCCGGTTCGGGATTTTCAGTTCCACACCATGTTTCCATACTTTCCAGGTCTTTGGCTCGATCACCACGTACTGGATCGTGATCTTATCTCCCTTGTTCCGCTCCTCCCTGCCGCACCCGGATGTCAGCCGTTCGTACTGCTTCAGATGGGAGCGTACCCGCGCCACCAGCTGAGACGGATCAAAAGGTTTTGTAATATAGTCATCAGCGCCCAGTCCGAGGCCGCGGATCACATCCACGGCCTCGGTGCGGGCTGTCACCATCAGGATCGGAATATCGATCTGATCCCGGATCTCCCGTCATCTAACAACACGGTTTCATATCCATTGCTCTCCAGATAATCTTTTTCCAGCCAGGCAATTTTTTCATCATCCTCCACAATCAGAATCTTCGTCATATCAGTTCCTCCTATGGGAAACATATCTCTATTTCATTTTTGCCTTCCGCAGCTGCTCCAGAATCAGAATCACCGCAAAGCAGACAGCTGCGCCGATCAGAACCGTGACCGCCATCGGCATGGTAACTGCGACAATCTCAAGCAGAGACGGGAACAGTGCAAGAGCCAGGAGCGTACCGCCGACCATGGTCACGCAGACAAACAGTCTGAGCGGAGTAAGCGGGATACAGCTCTTGATCACTGCCAGCATGGAAATCAGAATCAGCAGAAGATACATCACCGTCTGTCTTTCCTCAGTGCCAAACGGCGCAAGCAGCGTAAATACCGCAATCATACATGCAACCGTAATACCAAACGGTGCGGCATGGGAAAGTGCCGTCGGGAGGAATTTCCCGCGGATTCTCCTTATATCCGACTCCACAATCGATACGAAGGACGGATATGCCTCGATGCAGGCATCGATCAGCGTGATCTGAATCGGAATAAACGGGAACGCCTTATTCGTAATCAGACAGAAAAACGATACCAGTACAGAATAGATCGTCTTGATAAAGAATACCTGCGCTGTTCTCGTTACGTTGTTGATGACCTTCCGGCCTTCCATAACAACATGTGGAAGGTTCGTAAAGTCGGAATCCAGAAGCACTATCTGCGCAATCTGGCGGCTTGCGTCACTTCCGTCCGCAACTGCAATCGAGCAGTCCGCCTCACGCAGTGCCAGCAGGTCATTGACTCCGTCGCCTGTCATCGCCACCTGATGGCCCTGACGCTTCAGCGCCAGCACAAGCTCCTGCTTCTGCTTCGGCGTCACTCTGGCAAAAACAGCATATCTCCGGCAGAGCATATCATAATCCAGATCTTCGCCAAGCGTGGACAGATCGATGGCATCTTCCCATCTCTCCAGTCCGGCACGTTTTGCAATCATCGATACTGTCTTTACATGGTCTCCGGAAATAACTTTGACATCCACGCCCTCTCTCTTAAAGAACGCAAGCGTTTCCTCGGCATTCTTCCGGATCGTATCTTCCAGAATCACACTGTAAACCGGACGGATTCCCGCCGGCAGCTCATTATCATTCTCCCACGTCTGTCCGGAATATCCGATAATAATCACTCTTCGTCCTTTTTCCAGCTCACACTCCAGATTCTCCGGAAGATTTCCCATCAACCGCTCCGGCGCGCCCACAAAAATACTTCCCGCACCTTCAAAACTGATGCATCCCCATTTTCTCTTCGAAGAAAACGCGATCTTGTGAACCGGACGGTACGCCGCTTTCGGCTCAAACTTTTCTTTCAGCGCCTGAAACGTCGCATTGTTGTCATCACTGGCGGCCATATAAGACTGCACAAGCGCATCCATCTCGCCGCCCGGCAGATCCGTCAGCGGAATCACCGAATGGACTCTCAGCTTTCCATCTGTGATCGTCCCTGTCTTGTCCAGACAAATGGTATCCACATGTGCAAGCGTCTCCAGTGAATAAATATTCTGCACAAGAATTTTCATTCTCGCAAGCCGAATGACACCGGCTGCCAGAGAAACAGATATCAGAAGAACAAGTCCCTTCGGAAGCATACCAAGAAGTGCCGCCGAAGAAGAAATCACCGCCTCATCAACCGGAGTATTTCTAAGGAAATACGCTTCCAGGAACAGGATAATTCCAAGCGGGATAATCAGAAAACTCGTAAATTTCGTCACTTTACGCATGGAACCAAGAAGCTCCGAATGAATCTGCTTTTCCTGCTTTACTTCATTTGCAAGTTTCGTCGCATAGTTTTCATTCCCGACATGGGTTACTCTCGCATATGCCTTACCGGAAATAACAGAACTTCCCGAAAAAAGCTCCGCTCCCTGTTCCTTGACAACAGCATCACTCTCACCGGTCAGAAGAGACTCATTGACCTCAAGCATCCCATCCACAACGACCGCATCATTACAGATCTGATTACCGCTGGCAAGCACCATCAGATCATCCTTTACGATCTCTTCCATCTCCACGGTCATTTCCCGGTTATCCCTGCGCACACGCACAGTCGGACGGTTCAGAATCGACAGCTCGTCCACAAGCTTCTTCGCCTTGAACTCCTGCGCAATCCCAATCACAATATTCAGAATAATAATCGCGATGAACAGCATATTCGAATATGCCCCCACCAAAAACAGTAGCACCGCAATTAAAAAGTTCAGAAAGTTGAACAACGTACAAAGATTCTCCCGCACAATCTGCGGCTTCGTTTTCGTAATCTTTGCGGCTCCGGTACCACCCTCACCACAGGCCTTCCGTTCCTCCACTTCCCGGGCCGACAGCCCAGACAGATTCTCACTCATCACACTACGCCTCCTGCACTACTTTTCTCTCTCAAAGACTAGCATCTTCGACTAAACAAATTTTTATGAATTCTTAAACAATTTCTAAACTCTTCCCGTGTCCTCTCCACTCCCGTCAGAAGCACACTCACACGGAATTCTATCATAACAGAAATCATACAAAAATGCAATTTCAACCACATTATATCAGCCAAAAACCATACATACAACAATTATCGGGGACGTGTTCCGACGCGTCGGAACCTGTCCCCGATGAAAAAAATCTGAAAATTCGTGTTTCCCCTTATTTTATGCGGGTTTTGAGCGTTTTTTGCTCATTTACGTCGTGTACCTGTGCATCGGAACACGTCCCCGATGAAATGAGTTTGCTGCCTTTTTCGCAGATTTCGTAAATCTCGTCGTATTTTTCTTCTATGAGTGGTGAGATTTTTTCTGTTTGTCTGCGTACTCCTTTTTTGTAAAGGAAGTACGGCAGAATCCAGCCCAGGAATCCTGGAATGGCGAGAAGGATGCACAGTACGATGTGCGGCGGGTTTGCTGTGACAGCGAATGTTGATCCTGCCATAAATGCGGTTCCTATGATTCCGGTTGTGATTGCAACGATGGATGGAAGTGAGGTTTTTTCTTTTTCCAGATGCCGGATTTCTTCTACATAGGCTTCGAAATTTCTTTGTAGTCTGGTGAGTTCCATCTTATTGATAATCTTCCGGTCCCGTTTCATCCGGATGATGCTTTTTCTGTGATGATGGGATTTTGTATGTGATCCGTAGTATTCCATACGGATATCCTGTACATTTTCATCGATTTCCCATCCGAAATTCATGTATCCGTCTATTAAAAATGAGATTTGCCCCGGCTCTGCTACTACTTGTTTATATTCGTATCCGATGAACCGGTTGTTTTCTTTGTTTTCATTCATTGTTTCGTTCCACCTCCGCCTGTTCTCTGGTTTGTTCTGCTTTTGGAAGAATCACCTTAAATGTGCTTCCTTTTCCTTCTTCGCTTTTGACGGAGATTTCCCCGTCCATGAGTACAAGGACGCGTTTTACAAGTGCAAGCCCCAGCCCGTTTCCTTCTTTGGAATGGGATGTGTCTCCCTGATAAAATTTATCGAAAATGTGGCGCACACTTTCCCGGCTCATGCCACATCCGGCGTCGCGGATTTCTACTTCCACCACTTTGTCCCTTGTTTTCTGCCGGATCATCACGCTTCCTCCCGGCTCTGTAAATTTGATTGCTTTGGATATCAGGTTGTTCCAGACGAGCTCCATCAGGCTCGGATCTGCCTGTACCAGTACGCGTTCCTCCACATCTACTTCCAGCTCCAGATCTTTCCGGTCCCACAAAGGATCAAAAAGTTGAACGGACTGCTGAGATAATAGGAAAACAAACTGTAAAAACTATATCCCATCGCATGGCCGGAAAATGTCCACCATACTCCCTGTCCGATCTGATGCAGAAATTCTTCATAAAAGCCCAGCTACTGGTGTACACCATCTATGATCAGCGCCGATCTGGATCCAAACGGAAATATGCCCACTGCTGCAAATCCGATACAACAGGTCAGAACAGGAAAGAAAAAAGCGGCCAGCAGACTGTGTATCTGCTTCTGTCTGTTATCCGTTACACTTTTAATCCGGCAATCTCTGGCTTTCACTGTAATTCCTCCGTAATAAGAGTTTTTCTCTCACTTGTTTCTGATGTGTAGTCTAACGGATAGATCTAATAACTTCATATGGATTTTTTAAACAATTTTTAAATATTAAGAAATGATACTCAGAAAATAGAAAAAAGCCCGTAAATACGGGCTCTTTAGAGAGGCGCAGACCGGATTTGAACCGGTGAATCGAGGTGTTGCAGACCTATGCCTTACCACTTGGCTACTGCGCCGTACACTATATTATATTATCATATTTTCTGAAAAATGCAAGCCTTTTTCAAAAATGACTCCGACGGGAATCGAACCCGTGTTACCGCCGTGAAAGGGCGATGTCTTAACCGCTTGACCACGGAGCCTTATTTCTTGGCACCGCTATCGCAGTGCCGAGGATTATATTATCATACCCTCTCAAAAAAAGCAAGCCTTTTTTTAAGAATTTTTCATAACTACACTTTCTACCACATCTGCGGCATGTTCACAAGTATCCGCGCACCGCTCAAGATAGATGTAGATCTCTCTCCATGCTATGATATGCAGCGGATTCTGGCACTCGGCATGGAGCTTCCGCATGCTCTTCATAAAGCAGCGGTCCGCCTCTTCTTCCAGGTCATTAATCTGGATAATGACTTCTTTCAGCTTTTTGGAATGCCGGAAATCTGCAAACTCTTTTGTAAGCTCTGTCACCTTTTCACAGCAGCGGATAATAATATCCAGCATCTGAAGGGCATCATCTTCAATCTCAGTGATATTATTCATATAGATTCTCAGGAGCACATCCTCAATCTTGTCTGTGATATCGTCAATCCGCTGGCTCAGAGCAATGATGTCCTCTCTTTCAATCGGAGGGATAAACTCTTTTGCAAGTCTGTCCAGCATATCGTGCTTTTTCATGTCCGCACTGTTTTCTATCTTGTGCATCTCGTCCAGATACTCCTCCAGCTTTTCCGGTCTGAAGTCTCTGAGAATTCCTACAAGCATATGTCCCGCCTGACAGGAAATTTCCGCACAGGCTGTAAATGTTTCAAAATAAAATGAATCCCGATTCTTTGCCATTTTTACTTCCTCCTACTTCTTCTAAAAGAGTGCCATGAACAGCTTTGCTATGACAAAACTGATCAGTCCGCATCCCGGGAACGTAAATACCCAGGTCAGCATCATGTCCTTTACTACGCCGAAATTGATTGCGGAAAGTCTTTTTACCGCGCCGACGCCCATAATTGCGCTGGTCTTTGTATGTGTTGTGGAAACCGGAATTCCAAACACACTGGAAAGCAGCAGACAGAACGCGCCTGCAAGGTCCGCTGAAAATCCCTGGAACTTCTCAAGCTTGACCATATCCATTCCGACAGATTTTATAATCTTCTCACCGCCTACGCTTGTCCCGATTCCCATAACGGCACTGCAAAGCAGCATCAGCCATATCGGAATCCCCATGCCTTCCACACTGGACTGTCCGTTGCAGAAAGCGATTCCAAGAAACAGCACACCGATAAATTTCTGTCCATCCTGCGCTCCGTGCATAAAGCTCATAAATGCCGCGCCGAAAATCTGTGCGCCTTTAAAAAATGACGATGTCCTGCGCCGGTCCATAGATGCGCAGAGAGCCGCAATCACCTTGCAGATGATCCAGCCCGAAAAAAATCCGAGCGCCAGACTCAGTACAAGTCCGTAAAGCACCTTAACCCATTCCGCGCCGTTTACACCGGACAATCCGTTCTGAATCGCAATCGCCGCGCCGGTAAGTCCGGCAATAAGGCTGTGGCTTTCGCTGGTAGGAATTCCAAAAACAGAAGCCGCAACACTGTATACAACAATGGAAAACAATGCCGCGCAAAGAGCTACCAGCGCCTTGTCTGTCTCTCCTCCAAAGTCCACCATATTGCTGATTGTGGACGCAACCGAGCTGTTGATCCCGGTCATCACAAGTACTCCAAGGAAATTAAAGACAGCGCTCATCATAATTGCAGGCCTCACCCGCATACACCTTGTGGCAATACAGGTGGCAATCGCGTTCGGTGCATCCGTCCATCCGTTTACGAAAATGACCCCCATTGTAAGAAGCACGGTGATCAAAAGTACCGGATTTGACGTGACCTGCTGAAAAAAGCTGAAAAATGAAACATCCATAAGTCTCTTCCTTTACCCATCCTTTTCTTCTTTTAATAAATTTCGACTGTATACTTTTTATGAGCTTTCTATTTGATTTTTTCTTTACACAGTCTTAACTCAAATATAACATTGCGCCCGTTCTCTTACAAGAATTTTTCATATGGTAAGATCTACAAAAAAAATGCGTTAAATCGAAAGTTTTTATCACTTTCGACTTAACACACATTTTCTGTCCCGTTTCAAACAAACTTCCCATTTCAGGGTCATGAAATCACGTGAAATGTTTTCCACTTTCCTCTCCTGAACCGTACCTGGAACACGACTGCTCTGCTCAGCCAGTCCATACACATGGCAAGCGCAATCACCAGCGAGCTCTTCATCAACCGTTTAAAGTACTGTTCTGCCTGTTCGATATCGCCCGCACCCATGCACTGGCTGACAATAAACGTATCCGAAAGCCCCCACCAGCATCAGCAAAAACTGCTCCATCACGAGGGGCAGTATCATATTTCTCAGCTGCTTATTTGTAAATAATAGTTTCTGCTCCAAGCCTCTCTCTCATTTCTTATATTCGATATCGGTCAAAGACCGAAGAATCCTCAAATAAGTATAGTGCCTCTCACCGGCTCTGTCCAATACCTGTATAAAATAGCCGGGAATACCCAAAAGGCATCCCCGGCTGTTCAATAGGATTTACTTTTTAAACCGATACCCGACTCCCCATACAGTCTGTGTATACTGCGGGTCGGACGGGTCATCTTCTATTTTCTCTCTCAATTTATTGATATGTACCGTGACTGTCGACATGTCTCCTACAGCTTCTGTTCCCCAGACATGGTCAAAAATCCGCTCTCTTGTAAAGACGATATCCGGATTTCCGGCCAGAAACAAAAGAAGCCTGATTTGCATATGCGCTTTTATCCGGGCCGTCAGCTCTACAGGGCTGAACGGCTTTACAATATAGTCATCCGCCCCGAGCCCGAGCCCTTTGATTTTATCTATATCCTCTTTTTTTGCAGTGACAAGAAGAATCGGAACATCGGATTGAGCCCTGATCGCTCTGCAGATATCAAACCCGCTTTTTTCCCGGCAGCATCAGATCCAGCAATACGGCAAAATATTCTCTTTTCCGGATATTTTCTAACCGCAGATCAGCCGGAATACCTGTTCGACAGCCAGTTCCATATTTTTCCGGGCCCGCTCCGGCTCCATTGCTTCTTCCAGAGTAGTAATTCCTCTGACAATCGGGAAAAATGCGTCAATCCCCGCCTCATTGCAGGCCCCTGCATCGTCTGTCACGCTTCCTGCAAAAGCAATGACTTTTTTCCCGTATTTTTTCGCAAGTTTCGCCACACCCACTGGTACCTTTCCCATCGCGGTCTGCGAATCCAGTCTTCCCTCGCCGGTAATCACAAGATCCGCGTCGCGGATCTCTTCTTCCAGACCGACTGCTTCCATAATGATATCAATACCCGGTTTTAGGACCGCATCCGGCATATAGCTGATAAAAGCAAATCCGAGTCCTCCCGCGGCTCCTGCTCCTTCTTCCTCACTATGGTCTTTTCCCAGATACATTTTTGTCATCCCTGCATAATGCTTCATCTTCTCGTCCAGAACCGCTCTTTCTTCCGCCCTGACTCCCTTCTGCGGGCCATATACATATACCGCACCGTTTTCACCGCAAAGCGGATTTTTCACATCACACGCAATCCGGAAGGAACATTCCTTGAGTTCCGGCATTGCCAGGCTTGTGTCAATTCTGACGATCCGGTCAAGTTCACCGATCCCTCCGGCGATCTGTCTTCCTTCCGCATTCAGAAATCGGTACCCAAGCGCCTGAAGCATCCCTGCTCCCCCGTCTGTCGTCGCACTGCCCCCGATTCCGATAATGAATTTTCTTCCTCCTTTTTCCACTGCATCCCGAATCATCTCTCCTACGCCAAAACTTGTGGCATTCCACGGATCCAGACTGTCCGGATGAATAAGCGTGATTCCGGCCGCCTCCGCCATCTCCATCACAATCGTCTCTCCATCCGGCAGTATCCCGTATTTTGCTGTTACATGCTTCCCGTCCGGCCCTGTCACACGGACTTCACGGTATTCTCCACCCAGTCCTTCGATCATGCTTTCCGTTGTTCCCTCTCCTCCGTCCGCTACAGGTTTTATGACAACATCCGCCCGGCATACCTTTCTGATTCCGGCCTTTGCCGCCGTTCCCGCCTCTATGGAACCAATGCTCCCTTTCATCGAATCAATCGCTGCTACAACTTTCATATCATTCCTCCTGCCAAAGAAAGCATGCTTCCCCGGCATTCAGGATCCATGCTTCCTTCTTTTCATTTATAGTATTATCTTACCAGACAAGGCTTCTTCGGGTCAAATTTCCATCCAGTCACTGAGCAGTCACCGCCAAAAACAATCACTTTGTCAGGTGCCTTTTCCTGTAAAATATCTCTTGTTTCTCTCATTTGGCGCCGCAGAATATCTCCGCCATCAATTCCATCCACTTTGTTCAGATCATTGTCAAAAGCTGTATCAACATGTATTCTGACTGTTTCAGCTTCCGGATCAGGAGGGGCTATACGCTCCAAAAGTTCCGAACCGAATACATAGTCTGGATTTACACCTCCCTGCCGCTGGGGAATCACCATTCTCAATGTAGATGTTTTTTCTGATCTTGCACTCATATTTGTCACCTCTTACACTTTTCTATAAAGCTGATGATCTACTCTAAATATTTGATATGATTTAATCTATATAATACACCCAGTTTTCTTTTCTCGGCGGTGTTTTCGGGTAATTACCCTTTACATATCCAAGTACGCAGTGGCCGATACCTTCATATTCGCCTTCAATTCCCAAAGATTTAAGAATCTCCAGTCCTTCCGGACGTTCAAATTCCTCTTTTGCCCTGTGGATCCAACAGCTTCCTATCCCTAATGCATGCGCTGCAAGCATAAGATTTCCCATCACAAGGCTTCCATCATAAACACGATTCACCCAGTTTTTATCTGCAAGAACGATCAATACGACTGGTGCCCCATAGAATGGATCGCTTTTTGTTCCCATGATTTCTGCGTTTAGCCGGGAAAGTTTATCACGCATCTCTTTATTCGTTACCGCAATAATGATCGGCGACTGTTTATTCATCCCTGTAGCCGCATATGTACCTGCTTTAATAATCTGATCGATCACATCTTTCGGAACCATATCAGGTCCAAATTTACGGATACTTCTACGTGTTTCCATCAAAGTTAGTAATTCTTTATTGTCTGCTATAAATTCCATCACGTTTTTTAGGGTATAGACTGGATCGTCGTCGGGTAAACTCAATTCGAAGAAACTGAAGTTAATTTTTTGTTGCCCAATTTCAAAAAAATCGTTATAATAATCTTGTTTTAGCATAGTTCCATTATAACATGGAACGGAGAGGAAGATGGTTGTCGTTAGCCATCTTTTTCTCTTTTTAGAGGATAAATTTCAGGGGCAGATGTGACTCGTATGAGTCACATCTGCCCCTGATTTGGACTATCTATTTCCCGATAACCCCTTTGTGAGCTCCCCCTGTTGGACTTGAACCAACGACACTGTGGTTAACAGCCGCATGCTCTACCACGCGAGGCGGTCGCATACCGGAAAACGTATCCGCTTTTTATCGCCTCGAATGATCCTGTTGCGTATGGTGGAGAACCGTTACATTGTATCACTCTCTCTTTATTTTATAATAGTATAGTTCGTACTTCTCGCTTTCCCATTCTGCTTTAGCAGATTATTTTTCACCATTTTTCTGAGAGTTCTGGAAGCTGTCGACGCACTCACCTCAAGTAAACTGATCACATCATTTTTAGTAATAACGCCATGCTCCCGGACATATTCCAAAATTTTTTCTTCTGCTTCACTTAATGAGGCTTCTGTCTCCATGATAGAATTTGTATCTGTTTTTGTCGTCCACACAGAAGAATTTTCTAACATATATTTTGCATTAAATTATATATGTCTTTTTGACTATCTTTTTATATCTTCTTAAATGTCCGCAAAGCCTTATTTTATAGGCTCTACGGGCATTTTGCTTTTGTGGTAAACCTCACATATCTAGGTCTATCTTCTTATATTTTCGCTATCAAACGTGGTTAAAATCGTGGTAAATACTTCTTATGCGATTAGACGCTGAACCTCTGATTTTGCGGTATCTATGGACGCATGAGCGTACCAGTTCATTGTGATACTGATATTTGAATGTCCCATGATATACTGTAAATCTTTCGGGTTCATGTTCTTGCTTGCCAGTCTTGTGCAGAACGTATGGCGTAGCGTATGTGGTGTGATATGTGGCAAGGGGTTATCCTTATGGTGCTTGTTGTATTTCTTTACCATACGGACAAATAAGGCGTTGTAATCAATGGCAACTTTCGGCTTGCCTTTCTGATTGACAAATAGGAAGTTGCCCCGTCCGTCTATCACAAATGGTTCTGCCTTTGGGCGTTTCTTCATCACTCGTTGAAATGCTTGTATCGTTTCTTTGCTTAATGGCACTTGCCTTGTTCCGCTTTTTGTCTTAGGCGTTTCAATATAATAGCCTTGTTCCTTGCTCTTTAGTAACTGGTGGTCGATAACTACAACCTCATGGATAAAATCAACGTCCATGATTGTCAGTCCGCACAGTTCCGAGATACGAAGTCCAGTCTTTAACAGTATCAGCACATCATCATAATACTTGTGATACACATTGTCCGTCTTGATGAATGACAGTAGGACTTGTTCCTGTTCTTCTGTCAATGCGACTTTCTCTTTGGTATCATTTTCTAGGACTTCACTCAACTTGAAATCAAAGGGATTTTTCCTTACACAATCGTCTTGTATAGCGATATAGAATGACGCTTTTAATGAGCGTTTATAATTGTTAATGGTATTGTAGGAAAAGCCTTTGTCTTTCATGCGTAACGCCCATTCCTTAGCGTCAGAGAGCTTGATTGTGTCAATGCTCCTAGCACCTAACTTGTCCTCTTTTAATAACCGCATGAGTTGTTCCCGTTGTTTCTGTGTGCTTTTCTTCACGTTTGCCCTCTGTGCGTTCTGTTTGGCGTAAAGTTGGCAAAGCGTCATTTTCTTGCCTGTGCTGTCGATACCGTCCTCAATATCCCGTCTTATCTGCTGTTCCAGTTCTCGAAGTGAGGGTTTTTCCCGTTTTCCCTTTGGTGTCGGGTCTGTGGGTGTCAATCTCCAGGCATACACATATTTTGTGTTTCCAAATGCGTCCACATATTTATATAAGTATTTCCCGTCTGTTCGTTGGCTCTCTCCAGTATGCAGGATACGTCCTTTGCTATCCCGTCTTTTTTCTTTCATGGTGTCTGCTCCTTTCCTTGTTGGAAAGAGCCTTGATATGACTTGTGTTCATCATAACACATACAAGGCTCATTTGCATTAGATTGCGTCCAATTTATCAATGACCTTTTCAAACTGTCGGCGTTTAATCTGTATGCGGTTGCCATTCATAATGAGCCAGCCAGCGTCCTTGTTTTCCTCTGCCAAGCGTCTTAGCTTGTTTTCTCCGATACGGAAATATTTTGACGCTTCTTCAATGGTAAGGGTGTATTTTTCCCATACGGGAATATCGTTGTTATTCATCAGATACCCCCTTTCCCATGTTTCGTGTCATACTGGATATAGGGGATAAGGTCGGTGCGGTTTATCCTCTGTAAATGGGCGGTCAGTTTACTGGAAAGGGAAGTGCTGTATCTTGCCTTATCAAGCATAGTTCCCACCCGTTCCAGTCCACCTAATGCGTCATGTTCTTCCAAGAAATAAAAACTTTTGACAGCAGAAATCACGCCACCCTCTGTGAGCCATTGCTGTGTTTCCTCAAGGGAATTTTGCTGTTTTGGTACTTGCAGTTTCAAGACTTCCACAGCCCCTAAAAAGCGTTCCCAAAACCGACACGTTTTCCATCTGCTTTTATTACTTTCGTTTCTGTTTGGCACAACAAAGCGTAGGTTGTTTGCCAATAACCCGAAAGCCAGTTTCCCAAGTTCCAGCGGTCTGTCTTTGAATGTCATGGCAAAGACATGAGCCTTATCATCACGCAGTTGCATTTCTGTCCGTTTCCAACTGCCGACTTCATTAAGTGTCTTATTATGTTTTGAACATACTTCCTTATCCTTGTCATAAAAGCGGTAAGACAATCCCGATTTACCAGCACCGATATAAACAGTCTTTGCGGTGTCGAAATCATCAAACTTGCTTTCATCAAAGTGGTAGCCCTCACTATTCGAGATAAATTCCTCTTTTTCGCATTTCTTCTTTATCTGCTCTATGGTAAAGAATGGCTTTTCGTTCTTATCATCAATGGCAATATCAAGCCTTGTGAAATGGAAATTATCCAGTCCGTATCTTCGCTCACAATGTTTGAACATATCCCCAAAGGTATAATTCCTACTGTCGAGAATACGGAAAATATCATCACACCCTCTGCCAGTCATAACAAGATAACAGCCTAGCCCTTGTGGGTTGTCCTCTGTCTTTCTTGCGTCCCCTGATACATAAATATCTCCAATCTGCCAGCGTGCTTGATAAGTCTTGAATTTAACGCTTGCCGGATAGACATTGAAAATGTCAGTCGGTAAACCTAAAATGTGCATGATGACATCTTCTGCGGTTGCGGTTTCAAATACAATGCTGATGTAATCAATCTTAACGGATAAATTTTTGTGTGTAGTTATAGTGCATTACTCCTTTCGTACTTCCCGTTTTTTTGCGGGGTAAAAATCGTGTTTTTTCCTTTATTTATCACAGTTTCTAGGTACTATGACATGTATGCGCAGGGCGGTGTTACATATACGCCCTTTACGAACGCCTAAAGGCGTTCCCTTTCTTCCTGTGTCTGATCCGTTCTTAACGCTCACGAGCCTTGTAAGGCTCGTGGCTAAACGGAACAGCCCCAGTCAGAAACCTTATTTTCGGTCTGATAGTCCATGCTTATTCATGCTATCAAAGTGAAAATATATCTTTTCTATGCTTACTTAAGCGTGTGATTGACCCTAGTGTGCTTAATCACTCTAACTGATATGATAATAACGCCATTAGAATTACTTGTCAAGAAGTTTTTGTTGACTTTTAGATATATATTAAGTATGATATGCTTATAAATACCAAGAAAAGCAACGAAAGGAGCGGTTATACTAAGTTATGGAGCATTATGAAAAGAAAGTTAGTTTCTTAGGAGAGAACATACAAACCATAAGAAAACACAGAGGAATGAAACAACAAGAACTTGCGGATAAAATCGGTATCAATATGCAGAGCCTTTCCAAGATTGAACGTGGCGTGAATTATCCTACCTTTGATACGTTAGAGAAGATAATGGACGTGCTGGGAGTAACGCCCAATGAATTATTATCGGGAGAATGGAAGTATGTTAATCAAGCCGAAAAGGAAGTCTGCCAGTTTTTAAGAATTGAAGAACGATTAAATGCAGAACTAAAACATGGACATTATGACAACTTCTTTGACAGCGAGGAAGAATGGCTGGAATATGAGTTGGAAAAGTTACGGGAATATATTACCGACTACATCAACGGGAAAAGTATTGTAGCGTCCGACCTTTATCCAATCAAAGAATTTATCCAGCATTTGAAATTTCAAAAACTGTTAGACCGCTATGATGATTTATACAGCATGGATATGTTCGGGGAAAGCATAGAGGGACATAAATATAGGACACCTTATCAAGTCGTAAAAATGATAAACCCAAATGCAAAAGAAGATATGGAATTATTACGGGAAGTATTGAAAAATAACCATTTTGATGATGAGGACGAATAACTTTTTTCCTCTTTGTAGAAGATACAGCAAACAAAAAGCCCAGTAAAGAGTGCAAAGCACCACCAATGGTGGCAAGGCTCTTGACAGGGCTTTTTCTTTTCTGTGGAGGGTAATCAAGAGGAAGAAAAGATAAAATTTGATTTGTGGTAAATCGGATAATATCAATGAAATTGTCACGGTACAAGTTTGGGCTATATAAGGAATAGTAACTGGAAGATTGTAGGGTAATCAAAAAGGCGTGTATTTTAAATCAGAGATACACGTCTTTGAAATGAATGAAATTCAATGAATTTTATTCATTGACAATCGTTCATTCACGAGATATAATTTTAGTGAAAGGAGTTGATTACATGAATATTACGAAACAAAAATCACAAAAGACTTTTGATAAGCAAGCTGCCGATTATGATACAAATATTCAGGGAGAACATGCTCGAAAACTCTATAAGCCGATTATAGAAAATTTAAAAAATAAGAATATACATTCTATATTAGATTTAGGTTGTGGAACGGGTGCGTTACTTAAAGAAATAAAAGAATTAAATATAGCAGAACAACTATTTGGAATAGATATATCTCCCAATATGCTTGAAATTGCAGAAAATAAACTAGGAAATGATGCAACACTTATCTTAGGCGATTCTGAGAGATTACCTTTTGAAGATAGTTCTTTTGACGCCATTGTATGTAATGACTCATTTCATCATTATCCACAACCAGATATTGTAGAGAAAGAAGTGTCTAGGTGTTTAAAGCAAAATGGAGTATTCATTATCGGTGATTGTTGGCAACCAATCGGAGCAAGACAGATAATGAATTACTATATGAAACACAGCAATAGTGGAGATGTAAAGATTTATTCAAAAAAGGAAATGTTGTTATTATTATCAAAAGACTTCCACGAAATTGAATGGAAATCTTTTGGCACAAGATCTTGTTTAATTATAGCATACAATAATTAAACCGCAAGAAAGGAAAGAAAACAATGCGTATTTCAAAAGAACCAGAGGAACGTAAACAAGAAATTTTAGAAACAGCCATTAAATTATTTAGTGTAAATGGGTTTGAAAAAACTTCAATATCAGACATAGCAAAAGAAATTGGAATAGCACAAGGATTATGTTATAGATATTTCCCATCAAAAGATGTACTTTTTCAGTCTGCTATCAATGAATATTCAAATATTTTAGTCGCCAATATGACAAAAAATATAAATATAAAAAAGGATAGTTTAAAAGATATTTTGCGGAAGATGATACTTTTTGCAGAACAAGAAGATGATACATATTATCCAGTTTTTCATAATAACCAAAATAAAAATTTCCATAATTTATTAACATTGAATGTATGTGAAAAACTTTTTCCTATTGTATCTGAAATTATTGAAAGAGCAAATTACACAAATGAAATACAAGTCAATGATGTTGAAATGTATGCCAGTTTTTGTATATATGGACAACTAGGAATTATTTTAAATACCGATATATCAATTAAAGAAAAGAGTTCACGGATAAAGGCATTTTTTAGGGACTTGTTTAGGCTTTAAATCTTCCCCTGCCAAAAGGCAGGGAATATTTAAATAAATTAAATGAATAATTTTCATTCAATAGGAGGAATTAAAATGAACAAAAATATTGATTTTGTAAACGGAAACACAAAAAAATGTTTACTTGAAATGACTGTTCCTATGATAATAGCTATGTTTTTAAATATGGCATATAATCTCGTAGACAGTCTTTGGATTGGAAATTTGTTAGGTGAGCAGGCATACGCAGCGTTAACAAACTCGACACCTATTATTTTAATCTTAACTTCAATTGGTATGGGAGCGACAAACGGGTTAGCCATTCTATTGTCACAGGTAATTGGTGCGAAAAATGAGCAAAAGAAAAAGAATATTATAGTTACTTCTTTTTTTGTATCTATAATTCTTTCAGTGTTTATGACAATTGTGTTGGAGATTTTTTTAGAGCCTATTTTGATAGTTTTAAATACACCGACTGAAATTTTTGATATGGCAAAAAATTACTTATCTATATATGCTTTGGGATATGTAGCAGTTTATTTGTATTTATACTTTACAGCCATTTTAAGAAGTTTTGGCAATACTATGTTTCAAGCAGTTGCAATGCTTGTGTCTACTTTATTGAATGCTATTTTAGATCCTATTTTCATTAACATAATTGGATTTCACGGAGCGGCAATCGCAACCTTAATATCACAGATTATTTGTTTGGCGTTTATGTGCATTTATATTTATCGCAAAAAATTATTTAACCTTTCACTATCTGATTTTGATACAAAAGAGATTATGCCGTTTGTAAAAAATGCTGTGCCGTCTGTCATTCAACAAAGTATTCCTGCTATTAGTACAACATTTTTAACTGCTATTGTTAGTACTTATAGTATTTCTGCTATTGCTGGCTACGGAGTTGCTGGAAAATTAGAAATGATATTATTTTATCCTGCTATGGCTCTTAATATGGTGTTGACTTCAATCGTAGGGCAATGTATTGGAGCACAACGTATCGACAGAGCAAAGAATTATCTGAAATTGGCGTTAAAATATGGTATTGTTGTTTCAAGTGTATTATCAGCAGTTGTTATTTTCTTCTCTAAACAGTTGGCAAAATTGTTTGTTTCCAACGTAACTGTAACAAATGTTGTCAGCCATTATTTTTTAATTGTTAGTATCGGTTATGTTCTTTACACTATTACTAGTTGCTACTTAGGTACTTTAAATGGTATAGGAAAACCAACAAAAAGTATGATACTAATGATATTCTACTATATTATTATTCGTATTCCTTTTGCCTATCTATTATCTTGGCTGGCAGAAAATTTAAATGGTGTTTGGATAGCGATTTTAATCAGTCACATAGTCGCCTGCATTATAACTATTTTAACAAGTAATCAAATTATTAAGCGGTTATATGGAAAACTTTATGATAGGACTAAAAAAGCAAGATATAAAAGCATTGAAAGTAACTGCTGTGGAAAGTTTTAGGAATAATCTTATACGATTATGCACTACCTAACAGCATTTTATCAACAACTAAATATTTTACAATATTAAAAGTTCGTACAGACGGTATATTTTGTACGGACTTTTTTCTTGTTCTTCTTTCTGTATTTTCCAAAGATATAGACGGTATCTCCGTTTATATATTTCAGCGTATGCGGAAAGGAGGTGAGATTATGAACCCAACTTCTTTCGAGCATATCGTTAGAATACAGTTTAATGCTTTGATGATGACTGTTATTAAATGCACAGTAAAAAACAGAAACAGACAGTTTGCAAGACGTTCTAAGCGTGAAGTTTTATTCTGTGAATTATCAGATACGAAAAATGTTGAATGTGTAACTAAGGATAACTATTCTTGTGATTACATTTCGTTTGAAGTCTTGAATTTTACAATTCAAATATCAAATGAGAAACTTGCTGTTGCTTTATATAAGTTATCGAATAAAGAGCGTGATGTAATTCTATTACGCTATTTTCAAAGTATGAGCGACCAAGAAATAGCCGAATTATATCATGTATCACGTTCTGCTATTTATCGCAGAAGAAGTAACGGATTGAAGAAACTAAAAACAGTATTGAAAGAAAGGAATTGAACCAATGAAAAAAGAATATGGCTACCCTACATTAAAAGTAATATGTCAAGCGTCTGCTGGAAATGAAACTGCCATAAGAGAGATTTTGAAGTTTTATGACGCTTATATCTGTAAATTATGCTTGCGTCCGTTTTACCACTCTGAAAGTGGTAAAATCATTATGCAGGTTGATGAAGAATTAAAAGGTCAAATCCATACAGAAATGATGAAAGCAATCTTGAAATTTGAAATCAGAGTAAAATAATCATACTACATGAATGAAAAACGGGAGATACACAGATATTTGTGCTATCTCCCATGTTGTTTTTGTGTCATATCAAGGCTCATTCAATCGTGGTAAATTCGTGGTAAAATGAATAGTTTTCTATACTTCAAAATGTTTGAAAGTATAGTGTTTATGCGGATAATCAAAAATCAGATATAAAATTTATATTAACATTTGGAAGTATGATCTTAAAAGTATTTTTCGTAGTTTGAATCTCAGGCTTTTCCTTCATGCCTTCATATGCTTTCATAATTTTTTCCATTCCTGTACCGTAAGCCTCTATTAAATGAAGCCGATAAAATACATTTGCAAGATCCTGGTTTCTGCAAACAGAAATTCCCTCCATTATATCTTCCAGTTCAATTCCCGGCATCAGTCCGCCAATAGAAACAAGCTCAATTCTATCTTCATAAATTCTGATAAACGCACTAGCGCTGAACGAATAACCAGGCACAGGATATACCCGGCACTGGTGGACATGACCACACTGGTTCGGCTGACAGTCCCTTTTTTCTCCATGCGGGCGATGAGCAACTGAGAAGCCAGAATACCTAAGCCGTTGCCGATAAGACTGATAACACCGAACCAAGTGACGCTGTTCAGCGGCCCGATAACGGGTATTACCGTGTCATCCAGAAAATGAGCGGTGGAGAGCCGGTCAAAGCCTTCACTGGCAAGTCCCCCGCATAGTGTGATTGCTAAGAGCGCCAGCAACACAGGTGCGCCTTTCACAAAGCCCAGGTTGAGCTTGAACAGGCAGACAAAGTCTTTAAGCAAGCCCTGCCGTTCCTCAATAGCAGGGGAGAAGTTGGTTTCTGGCATGATGCGAACCATCACCAGCCCCAACAACAAGCACAAACTGCCCCCCAAGATGAGAGGCATTTGCAGGTTTATGTTTCCCAGCAGTGTGCCCAGCACCACGCCCAGAACGCCGCCGATTTGCCCCATTTGACTGCCCCGCAGGAACACCTTGTCTATGGGTTTGTCCTCTTCCTCCGAGGCAATCCACGCCTCCAGAGCGCCGGTGATGAAGGTATCACCGCAACCCCAGACAACCTGGGCCAGCAGAACCGGCGCGAACCACGGTAGCGCACCCTCCATCAGAAAGCCCAGGCCGTAGAGGAACATTCCAATCAGCACCGAGCGCCGACGGCTATACAAATCCGCCACCACACCGGTGGGCATCTCGAACAGAAAGCAGGAGGTCTCCAGAACCGTCCCTACCAGGACAAGCTGGAAAGCATCCAGCTGCACCACCTCCAGGTGGTACACGATGGAAAGCACTGTGGACATAGAAACCGCCAGGGAACAGACAAATCGGAACAGCAGGTAGACAGAATATGCCTTTGAATTTTTAGCAAACATGAAGTTACATTCTCCTTTCAAATCTCATTTTATATGACTTTTGCAAGCTGTTAAGCTAACTTGTGGAACATATGCCGAACCTTATCTATACGGCTATTCGGGCGGCGGGGTTGGCAAATAAATTTACCAATAGCTGGCT